>BEHK01000051.1 GCA_002898775.1 bacterium HR08
TCGCTTTCGGGCTCCTTTCTGCCCATACTTCTTGCGTTCCTTGATGCGCGCGTCTCGAGTGAGCAGGCCCGCCTCCTTCAAGCGGGGGCGCAGATCGGAGTTGAATTCGAGCAGGGCGCGCGCGATCCCATGTCGGATCGCCTCGGCTTGCCCGGTGATTCCCCCTCCTCGCACATTCACGCGGATATCGAACTTCCCCCAGGTATCCGTCAGCAGAAGCGGCTGCCGAATGGTCGCGCGATGCCGTTCCAGCGGGAAATACTCCTCCAGCGCGCGCCCATTGACGGTGATCTGCCCCGATCCCGGCCGCAAGATGACGCGCGCCGTCGAGGTCTTGCGCCGCCCCGTCCCCCAATACTGAATGATCTCCGCCATGGCGACTCCTAGAACGTCAAGGGCTCCGGTCGCTGCGCCTCATGCGGATGCTCGGGCCCCGCATAGACGCGCAGCTTCTTCGCCATCCTCTTCCCCAGCTTCGTCTTGGGCAACATCCCGAGGATCGCCCACTGGACGATCCGCTCCGGATGCTCGGCCAGCATCCGCTTGGCCGGAATCTCCTTCAACCCCCCGGGATACCCCGTGTGATACCGGTAGACCTTCTGCTCCCACTTGCGCCCGGTGAAGCGCACCTGAGCCGCATTGATGACGATCACATGATCGCCCAGGTCCAGGAAAGGAGTGTATTCCGGCTTATGCTTGCCCATGAGAATCCGCGCCACGCGCGAGGCCAACCGACCCACGGTCATGCCCGCCGCGTCCACAATATACCACTTCCGCCGCCGTTCTACATCCTTCCCGCTCGGAACATAAGTCTTCATGCTCTGCCTCGACCTCCCGACTTCAACGCGAACGCTAAAGATAGCGAAATTCGAGCCAAGGTGTCAAGCAGGTGAACCCGCCCCCCTTGCTGTCGCGCGATGAAGAACGTATCGCCGCCGAGGAGCGCCTCTCCCACATCAAGCATCACATGGGCTTCCCGTTCCATGCCCTGTGAGGAGACCGACGTCAGTCGAGCGAATGTCACCCACGTGGGCCGGCACCGGCGCCCTCGGTGAGTGGAGATGGACGACCTGATCCGGTGCGCCTCAGGATCCTGCGAAGGCCGCCAGCGTCGCGCACAGCTCATTCAATGCTGCCAGAGCGTGCGCCGCCTCGCCCGTATGGTGATTGACCATGAGGCTGAAGACGAGCCGCTCGCCGCGCGCCGTCGTCACGTACCCGGAGAGCGTGTACGTGTAAGCGAGTGTGCCTGTCTTCGCCCGCACATTCCCTTCAGCTGGAGTCCCCCCCATGCGCCGCTCGAGCGTCCCATCCACGCCCGCGATCGGCAGCGATTCGCGAAAGACCGCCCCATGCTCATGCCGGTCCATGAAGCGCAACAGATCTACGGTCGTCGCCGGCGCGATGAGATTCAGGCGCGAGAGGCCCGACCCATCGCGGATCCGCACGCCCGACGTTCGCGCGCCGATCTCGGCGAGCAACTCCCGGATGACCTCGAGTCCCTTCTCGTCCGATCCCTCCCCCTTCAGCTCGGCTCCGAGGACGCGCAGCAGCAGTTCGGCGTGGAGATTCTGACTGATCTTATTCAGCACGCGGATCTCCTCCCGCAGTGGCGGAGACTCGACATGAGCCAGCTCGACCATCCGACCGAGATCGAGTGGGCGGGCGCGTCGCTCCTTCCAATCAACCGCCACGGCGCGACCATGGACGCGAATGCCGCGCCGCAGCAGCGCTTCTCGAAAGAGGGTGGCCGCATACAGCGCGGGATGGTGAACGGCAATCGCGGCGCGATATCCGAGGCTCTCCCGTGGCATCGTTCCACGAATCTCCAGCACGTTATCCTGAAGCCCGCGCTCGATCGCGATCTGCTGCGGTGTTCCGGTCGCCGTCGTCACGGCGCGATTCATGACCGTCAGATAGGACGACGGCGGCGAGAGGATCACCCGCACGGGTTCCCCCTCCCGCTCGCCCGGCTGCACAATCAGATCCACGAAGTTATCGTCCACGGAGAGCGCGCTCACCTCCGCGCCGTAGTACCACTGCAGATCATCCCATTCCCACCCGACTCCCAGGCGCGGTCCCACGAAGTAGCTCTCGTCTCCCACGATGTCGCCGAAAATCTCGCGCACGCCCGCGCGCACCAGCTGATCGGCCAGGCTGTAGAACGGCGTCAGGCGTCCGCCGGTCAGGGTTCGCGTGCTGAGGTTCGGATCGCCGCGTCCGTAGAGGATCACATCGCCCTCCAGATGCCCCCGCTCATCCGGCGGGGCCTGCGCGTAGACCGAGGTGCGGAATCGAAAGTCCGGCCCCAAACGCACTAAAGCCGCGGCCGTCGTGTAGAGCTTCACGTTCGAGGCCGGCGTGAAGAGCTGATGCGCATCGTGCTGCACGAGCACTATCCCACGATCCAGCGACTCGATGAGAATCCCCCATCGGGTCGTCGCGAACTCGGGCCGCCGAAGGATCTCCTCGATGCGCCGCTGAAGCTGCCTCACGGTCCGAGGCGACGGCTGGGCATACGCCGCCATCTGGTGGCTCAACCCGATGAACAGCAGCACGCTGATGAGGATTCGTCTCTCCCGGTTCGCCGACATCGGCCTCCTCCGAGGACGATCTCGCGTCTTCTCGGCGACGCGGTGACCACGCCGCGATCAAGCGGCCTATTGTCGCGCGATCCCCGCGCATTGATCAAGCCCCCGCGTGTGCTCTATACTGGCGGATGTGATCGAGGCGAGGCCGGGCGATCTCGAGCAGAAGGAAGAACGCCTTCGCACATTGTTCCGGTCTCTGGGATCGGCGATCATCGCCTATTCCGGGGGCGTGGACAGCGCCTATGTCGCCTTCATCGCGGCGCGCGTGCTCGGCGAGCGGATGCTCGCGGTGACGGCCGACAGCCCCAGTCTGGCCGCGCGCCATCGCGAGGAAGCCATTGCTTTCGCTCACCGTTTCGCGATCCCGCACCTGCTGATTCGAACCGAGGAGTTCGACGATCCCAACTATCGTCGGAATCCCCCCAATCGCTGCTACTACTGCAAGCGCGAACTGTACGGGAAGTTGACCCAACTGGCCCGCGAGCGCGGCTTTCGCGCCGTGTGCGATGGGGCGAATCTCGATGACCTCGGCGATTTCCGGCCCGGGCGTCAAGCGGCGCGTGAATTCGGCGTGATCAGTCCGCTCATCGAGTGCGGGATCACGAAAGCCGACGTGCGCGAGTTGTCGCGACGTCATGGCCTGCCCATTTGGGACAAACCCGCCTCGGCCTGTCTGGCCTCCCGCATCCCGTACGGGATGGAGGTCACGCCGGAGAAGTTGCGAACGATCGAGCGCGGGGAAGACGTCTTGCGTGATCTTGGCTTCCGCATCTTCCGCGTCCGCCATCACGGCGTGCTCGTCCGCCTGGAACTGGGCGCGGACGAGCTGCGGCGTGCTCTGGAGCCCGGCATGATCGAACGCCTGGTGCGAGCCTTCAAGACGCTCGGCTTCACGTTCGTGACGCTCGACCTGGAAGGATACCGCCAAGGATCGCTCAACGAAGGGCTTCCGACGGCGCGCGAAGCGAAATGAGATGGACAACGGCGCCCGCGTCGGGTACACTTCTGGCGTGACAGGCTAAACGATCACGGGAAGGAATAGAGGACGTGTGGGGATTTGTGACGACGTTCGCGGTTTTCCTCTTCGTCATTGGTGTTTTGGTCTTCGTTCATGAGCTGGGTCATTTCATGGCGGCCAAGCTCTTCCGGATTCGCGTCGACGTCTTCAGCCTTGGCTTCGGCCCGCGTCTTCTCGGCTTCCGACGTGGGGAGACGGATTACCGCATCTCGGCCATTCCCCTGGGCGGCTACGTGAAGATGCTCGGGGAGAATCCCGAAGATGTCCGGTTCGGTCCGCTGCCACCAGAGGCGTTCCTGGCGCGCCCGAAGTGGCAGCGCTTCGTGGTGGCGTTGGCTGGCCCGGCGATGAATCTGCTGCTGGCGATCCTGCTGCCGGCTGCCGTCTTCATGATCAGCTACCCAGGGCCGGCCTATCGGATCGAGCGGGCGCAGATCGGCGCGATCGTGCCCGGCTCCCCGGCCGAACGCGCGGGCCTGCGCCCTGGAGATGTGATCGTCGAATTCGACGGGCGTCGGAATCCGACCTGGGGTGAGGTCGAAGACCTCACCACGGTGAAGCCCAATCAAACGGTCATCGTCGTCGTCGAGCGTCAGGGGGAGCGCCTTCGCGTCCCCCTGACGCTGGAAGCCACGCGCGGCCGATTCGACGTGATCGGAGAATCCGGGATACTCCCGCCTCCGATCACCGACGGCGTCGTCATCGCTGACGTCGAGCGGGGATCACCGGCGGAGGCGGCGGGTCTGCGCCCCGGAGACAAGATCATTCGCATTAATGACGTGGAGATCACCGCTTTCCCCGTGCTGGTGGCTCTGGTCGGTCGCAGTGCCGGGAAAGCGTTGACCCTCACCTACGTACGCGAGGGCCAGACGCGACAGGTGACGGTCGTCCCCTTCAATGATCGCGGGCGAGGGCGCATCGGTATCGCGCCGGAGCCGGAAGCTCCTCTGAAAGGGGTCATCCGCATGGGCGCGGCCGCCGCGCTGCGCGAGTCCGTTCGACAGAATCTCTTCTACGGGCGCTTGACCCTGGAGGCGCTGGTTGAAGTCTTCCGCGGAGAGCGGACTGTCCGCGAGACGTTCGCCGGGCCCGTGCGCATCGCCGATCTCTCGGGGAAAGCGGCCGAACGCGGATGGCAAGAGCTGTTCATCGTCATGAGCCTCATCAGTCTCAGCCTCGGCCTCTTCAACCTCTTCCCCATTCCCGTGCTCGATGGCGGGCTCATCCTGATGCTCGGCGTGGAGTGGATCATGGGCTTGGCTGGGAAGGAGCTGACGATGTCCTTGCGGGAGAAGATTCAGACGGTGGGATTGGCGCTCATCCTTCTGCTGATGGGGTACGTCATCTACAGCGACATCGCCATCACGCTCAGCGAGCGCGCGCGTCCGGAGGGTCCGCCTCCAGCGCAGGCTCCGCACTGACCCCCCCGCGACGAGATGCGCTCATCGGCGACGAGTCTCGCTGCGCCGCACCTCTTCGACCTCGCGATCGCGGATGTGCGGTCGCGTCTCCTCGACCGCCCTCCGTCGCAGCAATCGCAGCGATCGGTCGCTCGCTTTCTTCAGCTCGCGCTTGCCGTCCTCGAATTCGACTTCGACCATCTGCGTATTTCCGGCACCGATGACGCGAACGACCGTCCCGTATCGAACGCTTGAGGCCAGCGCATACATGACCTCATCGCCGACTTGAAACTCCAGACGCGGTTTCGATGGCATATCTCCTCTCATTCGATGACCGCGAGCAGCTCGCCCGCTCCGACGGTCTGCCCCTCCCGGACACGAATCTCGGCGAGACGCCCCGACTTCGGAGCTTTGACTTCATTCTGCATCTTCATCGCTTCCAGGACGAGGATGCCCTGTCCGGCGTGCACCGTGCTCCCCACCTCCGCCAACAGGCGCACGACTTTCCCCGGCATGCGCGCCGTGAGCGAGATGCGCCCCTCCGATCCCGAATCGCCTGCTCGTCGCCGATGTCGCCGATCCGCCACCCGCAGATGCCAGACGCGATCGCGCGCGGTCACCTTCACTGTCCCCGCCGGCGCGTTCCCCTCCACGTGCACTTCGATCACGCGCGGTCCGACAAGGAGCGTGTAGAGGCCCGGCTCCGGGCGGAAGACTTTCAAGTCATATGATCGCCCATCCACGCGCGCGAGCAGGCGATCCTCACGCCGTTCGATCTCAACCAGATGCTTCCCCGCTTCGGATTCGATCTCCACCTTCATCACGTCAGAGCCGTGAGGAGAGTCGCCACAACCGTCCTTGCCACTTCCAGAGACTTGAAGAGGGGGGCGCGGCGACGTCGCGCGATTCCGAGTCGGTCGCGACCGCGAGCGCCGCGGCGATCAACGCCGCATCAGGGAGGAGATGGTCGTCGTCCGCGCCGAGCCTCGCCCCCGACGCCGCGCGAGCCGCGAGGAACCGGGAGAGATACCCCGTGTCCACCCTCCCCGCGAGGAAATCCGGATCGCGGAAGATCTCGCGATAGAGCGGGATCGTCGTGCGAATCCCTGTGATGATCGTCTCCTCCAAAGCCCACCGCATGCGCTCGATCGCCTGCTCCCGCGTGCTCCCCCAGGCGATGAGTTTCAGCAGCAGCGGGTCATAATGGATCGGGACGTCCCACCCGGCATATACGCCATTATCCACGCGAATACCCGGTCCGGAGGGCAGGCGCAACAGCTCGATCCGTCCCGCCGAAGGGAAGAAATCGTTCTCCGGATCCTCGGCATAGATGCGACATTCGATGGCCGACCCTCGCAGCACGATCTCCTCTTGCCGCAGCCGAAGGGGTTCACCCGCCGCCAGCCGAATTTGCTCGCGCACGAGGTCTACGCCGGTGACCATCTCCGTCACCGGATGCTCCACCTGAATGCGCGCGTTCACTTCGAGGAAGTAGAAGTGGCGATCCTCATCCACGAGGAATTCCACCGTCCCGGCATTCGTATATCCGGCCGCCTGAGCGAGGCGGACGGCCGCCTCCCCCATGCGCCGTCGCAGATCGGGATCATTCAGACTCGCTGGCGCTTCCTCAATCACCTTCTGATGACGCCGTTGAAGGGAGCATTCGCGCTCCCCGAGATAGACGACCCGCCCATACCGATCGGCCAGAATTTGCATCTCGACGTGTCGCGGACGCTCGATCGCCTTCTCGATGTACACCGACGGGTCGTTGAAGGCGGCGTGCGCTTCCGCCTGCGCCATCGCCAGCGCACTCGGCAACTCCTCGGGATGGCGCACCAAGCGCATGCCCTTGCCCCCTCCTCCCGCCGCCGCTTTCAACATCACGGGATACCCCAGGCGCTCGGCGATCGCTTGCGCATGGGCGAGGTCGCGAACCGGTTCCTCCGTTCCCGGCACAATGGGCACCTGAGCCGAACGCGCCAACGCGCGCGCTTCTGTCTTATGCCCGACGCGTTCCATCGCGCGCCAGTTCGGCCCGATGAAGACCAACCCCGCGTCCTCCACCGCGCGCGCGAACTCCGCATTTTCGGCCAGAAACCCGTATCCAGGATGAATAGCCTCGGCTCCCGCTCGCAACGCGGCTTCAATGATGCGATCACCGCGCAAGTAACTCTCCACCGATGGAGCCGGGCCGATGAGATACGCCTCATCCGCCAACCGGACATGCAGCGATTGCTCATCGGCCTCCGAATAGACGACCACGGGAGAGATGCCCAGTTCGCGACACGCACGGATCACGCGAACGGCGATCTCGCCTCGATTGGCGATGAGGATCTTCCGAAACATCACCGCACCCCACGCTGCTCCTCGCGCTTGGCCCCATGGAAGAGGACGTCATCGCGCAGGACGATGTCATCCTCCGTCCCGAGAATCCCATCCGGCCCTTTCGAGACGAGCTGGTATCGTTGGAAGGGCATCGGCGCGGTCGCCGCCGCCACGTCTCCCGAGATGGCATTGTAGACGAACTCACGCCCCCAGGCATCCACAACCGGCTTCAGACTCGGATCCATCTCTTGCAGGTCAATGAGCCGACGCGGATACAGGCCATACTGGTGCTTGTACGCCTCGATGGCCCAGGCCAAGCGGTAGAGATTCGCTCGCGTGGCGGCCTCTCGCCGAAGGCGACCGTTCTCGATCATCCGGGGGATGTGCGCGACGAAAACCCCCGCATGCCCACCGAGCACGAGCATCGCGGTGATCATGCTCACCCGCGCCAAGCGCGCCCCTCCATAGCGGTGGGGTTCACGCCGCGCCTGGCGCCATCCCCGATAGGCGAGGTACATCGCCAGCAGCGCCACCGGCACGAAAAACCGCGCCAGATACACGAGCATCGAGCCGACCGCTTCCGTCCACACGAAGGGGCTCACGTAAACCTCATGCGCGAGGATGACGCTCTCGACCACGAGCGCCAGCCCGATCATCCCCATGGCCGCCAGCGGCTTCCCCATTCGCGACATCTGAAATTCGGGCCCTCCGGGTTGTACGGCGATCCATCGCGCTCCGCACCGACACGCGATCGCCTCCTGAGCGACCATCTGTCCGCAACTCGGGCAGGCTTTCCGGTGCCTCTCACCTCGTCTCATAGCTCCGCCTCCCTCTCCACGCGCGCTCCCCCAGCAAGGGCCGAGTGGGTCGAGGAGAATGCCCGCGGCAGTACGCGAACCTCCGCTGAAGGCGAGGCCTCCGCCTCAAGGGCTCGCGTCGTCTTCCACGTGTAGTAGATGCGCTGCGCCACCGTCCAATGCGAGAGGATCGCGATCAGCCACAGCACCGCCGGCAGTTTATGGAGGAAATAGTTCCCCTCGGCTCCGGGCACTTCCGTCAACGCCCCGATGATCAATAATCCCAAACGCTCCGGACGCTCCAGAAACCCCACCCGACACTGCGGGATCAGGCATTCCGCCCGCGCCCGCGTATAGCTCGTCATGAGCGATCCGATCATCGCGATCCCCGTCAGCACGACATAGAAGAGGCTCTGTTCGGCCGTTGGGCGAGCGAAGTAGACGATCAATCCGAGGAAGATGATGACATCCGAGTACCGATCCAGGACCGAATCCAAGAAGGCGCCGAATCGCGTCACCTGACGGGTCAAGCGCGCCAATGCACCGTCGAGGATATCACACGCTCCGGCCACGATGAGCACCACGCCGGCCATGATGAAGTGCCCCAGGGCGAAGAGCACGGCCGCGTAAATGGTGACGCCCAACCCCACAATCGTCAGCAGATTGGGGTGCAGACGATACCTCGCCAACCATCGAGCCAAGGCATCGCGCGCGATCCGACCATATTGTCCGACAATCTCACTGAACATGCGCCCGTCCGACGTGACTAAATCTTAGGCCCCTCCCCTCGACCTGTCAAACGCTTGAAGGGGAACGACCAGCCGCTCATGGCTGCGGCGATGGACAAGCCGCTTCCCGCACGATCTTCACGCCCGCGCTCGCGCCCAGGCGCGTCGCTCCCGCCTCCAGCAAGCGGCGCGCGGTCTGCGCATCGCGGATGCCCCCGGCCGCCTTCACGCCCATCTCCGGTCCGACCACGCGGCGCATGAGCAGCACATCCTCAATGGTCGCCCCGCCCCGACTGAATCCCGTCGACGTTTTCACAAAATCCGCTCCCGCGCGCTTGGCCAGCACGCACGCTTTCACCTTCTCCTCCTCGGTCAGCAGCGCCGTCTCGAGGATCACCTTGCACAAGGCGCCAAGTTCATGACAGGCTTCGACCACGGCGCGAATATCCCGCTCGACGACCTCATCTTGCCCCGATTTCAACGCGCCGATATTGATGACCATGTCAATCTCGCGCGCGCCATCGAAGATCGCGCGCCGCGCCTCATAGACCTTCACATCCGTGAGCGTCGCCCCCAAGGGGAACCCCACGACCGTACAGGGCTTGACCCCTGAGCCGTGAAGCCGTCGGGCGACGTCGCGCACCCAATAGGGATTGACGACGACGGCGGCGAAGCCGTAGCTGAGCGCTTCCTCACAGACCCGAAGGACCTCCTGGCGCGTGGCCTCCGGTCGAAGCAGCGTATGGTCAATGTACCGCGCCAGATCCCGCGCCGCATCGGCCGGCTCCGGCTTCCCCCCCAGTCGCTCCACCCCCAGCGCGATGGCCTCGCGCAAGAGATCGAACTGCTGCTGAAAACACTCGCTCGGCCCCGGCCCCTCAATCAGTTCCAACTCTCGAAGCTTGGCGAAAATCGCCTCGGTGATATCTGCGACAAGCTGACGGTCAATCTCCATCGTCCCTCTCTCCACCCATTCACCCACCTTTATATCACATCGGCGAGGGCCGAGACCAGCAAGAGGGGGAGGCCGCACGTGACCCGGAAGTGCCACTTTTCAACCGAAGAGCGAGCCTGCGCATCTGGGCGTTCGAGCTGGGCTCGGGATGAGCTCGAGCGAATGCTCATCGTGAGACCAATTCTATCGGCCGCCTGCTTCGCAGGCGTTATGCGAGGCTCCCTCGGCGAGATATTCGGCGAGCACGACCTCCCACTTCCCTTGAGCTTTGAGGATCAACTCGATCGTCTCGCGCACGGCGCCGCGCCCCCCCTCGCGCTGCGTCACGTAATGGGCCGCGCGCTTGACGTCCTCCACGGCATTAGCGACGGCCACAGCCAACCCCGCGCGCCTCATGGGCGGAAGATCCGGAAGGTCATCCCCGATGTAGGCGACCTCCTCATCGCGCGCCCTTTCCTCGCGGAGGATCTGCTCATACGCCTCGAGCTTCCGCTCGATCCCCTGATAGAGATGATGCACGGAGACCTCAGCGACACGCCGCTCCAACGTGCGCGAATGTCGAATCGTGATGACGCCCGTACGGAGCCCGGCGCGAGCGGCGAGCTTCAGCCCCTGACCATCATGGGCGTCGAAGAGCTTGACGTCATCGCCCTCCGGCAACAGAATGATGCGCCCGTCCGTCAGAACTCCGTCGCAATCCATGAGCACCACTCGGATGGCTTGAGCGCGACGCCTCACGTCCTCATCCATGACGACCTCCCCACCGCGTCCGCCTCTTCTCATCGCTGGAGGAAGACCGGGATATCATCCAAAATCCAGCGCCCGCCCGTTCGCCGCAGCATGTAGATGGCCCGCGATGACGCCTGCGTCCCCCCGATGGTCATCGCGGTGATGTGGGCATCCACGAGGACGCGATTTCGATCAATGGCCTCCGCGCGCAGGATCTCCGTCTTCCAGTCCTTGAGGAACGACGCTCCGGTGATGAAGCGCTTCAGATTCTGCGGCGTGACGATCTCGCGCACCGCCGCAGGCCGCCCACTGCTGAGGACTCCATCCAATTGGCGAATGAACTCTTGAACCGAGTGCTCGACGGCCGGGAGCTTCTGGGCCGCGCGCTCGGCACGAATGAGCGCATCGCGAGCCATGAGCAATGAGATGTCCTCGGCGAAGGCGAAGCTCGCCTGGCGGAAGTGCTCGGCCGCCTGAGCCGGTTGCCCACGCGTGAGCGCGACCTCCCCCAAGGCCATCTGCGCCCACGCATATACGGCCAAGGTCAGCGGCTCCTGATCGAGCGCCTTTTGGGCATAAGCCTCGGCCTCCTCGGTCTTCCCCAAAAGCGCGAGCGCGCGCGAGAGCGCGGCCTGCGCCAACGGACGATTCGGATCCTGCGCGAGCGCTTGACGCAGCGCGGTCTCCGCCTCCGGCGCTCGCCCCTGCGCCAGAGCTAACGTCCCCTGACTCACGAGCCGGTCCACCGACGAACGCCGCGGCCAGGCGTCATTCGTGTAATCGGCTTGAAGGTAAAGCTGATCCGGATCCACCTCCACCGAGATCGGTTCCTCGGCCAATGGAAATCGCGCTCGGCCATACCCCTGAGCCTCAACGCGCACGTGTTGGCGAACGCGCTCGCCGCGCGGGGTCACGGCCTCAACTTCGACCGTGGCCTCACCGCTCCCGAAATTCGCGATCTGGACAGTCCAGGCGCCCTCTTCGGCCACCGGCTTCCCCACGGCGAAATCGGGCAACACGACCTCCGCGAACCATTGATCGAACACCCCCTTCAAGGCGCCCGACGCATCCAGGGCCAGACAGCCACGCTGAAAATCCTCGAAGGTGAGCCGCTGCCCCGGACGAGCGAACAATTCGCGCACAAGCGCATGAAAGCGCTCGCGGCCCACGGTGTGCGCGATCAGCCGCACCACCATCGGCGTCTTGTTGAAGATGCTCGTGTAGTACTGGCGCGTCATCAGCGTCTGTCGCAGCAGCGGCACGTCATACGCACTCCCTCCGGTCACCAGCGTCGCGTAGGCGCGGCGGAAGCGCTCGATGGCGCGTTGTCGACCGGCAGCCCCAAACCGGTGTTCCATGTAGAGGAAGGCGAGGTAATTCGGCAACCCCTGATCCAGAACGGCATGCCCGACGCCATGAATCTCCACGCGCGCGCCCATCCACAGCCGCGCCAACTGACTCGCCAGGAAGAAGAGCCCATCTTCGTCGAGCACCTCGCGGGCGCAGACGCGCTCGTCGAAGATCACCAACCTCGGAGCCCCGTAGGCGGGTACCTCAGTGGACGCGACCACGCGAATCGGGCGTTCGATCGGAGCGCCGAATAAGGCCGCATAAAACCCCCGCATGCGCGCGATCTCCGCGCGCATCCGCTGGAGCGTCTCCGGACGCAAGAGCGCGAATCCGCGAGGGAGATAGAACTCCACCCCCTCTGACGCCTCGCCCACGCGCTCGAAATCGCGCGCGATGAAGACCGGCTGTGAGAGCATCGGCTCCTCGAACGTCGTGACGCGCTTCCCCCCCTCCACCCTCTCCGCCATCAGGCGTCCCGCGGAGAGGCCCAGGAGTTCCGCCGGGCCCTCGATGCTGAGCGTGAACGGCGCGAGGTCCACGCGATACTCGACCTGAAACGGCGTGTGAATCATGGGGAGCCAAAAACTCTCCGGCAGGAGCACGCATTCCTCCGGCGTCAGTGCGGCGCGCGGCGTCGCTTCCTCGACATGCACGTCGTAGGTGAGGGCGATCCGAATCGTCCGCCCCGGGCGCACCGGCTCCGCGAGCGTGAAAGAATAGTTGACCAACCCCGTCAGTTCATCCTTGCGCGAGGTGAAGGACGGCGACGTTCCGTCCACACTGATCTCCTTGACCTCCGCCACTGACCCAATCCGCAATGTGAGCCGATCTACGGTCTGCGTCGAAGGATTGGCGACGACGAGCGCCGCCTGCACGTGCGCTCGCCCCTCGACCGGGGCGAGTTGAACGCTCACCTCATATCGCTCCACCCGCAAGGATAGATAGGCCGGCGCTGAAGGTTCCTGCGCCAGACCCGGAGTGCCCCCTATGACCCAGAGCGCGAGGATGCCGATTCCCAGAGAGCGCTTCATGCGCCACCTCCACGGATGCCCCATCGGAGCTGAACGCTTATGGACCGCCCCCCATTTGAATTCTGCCGACGTGCCCTCCGCTCATCAGGACGCCGTCGCCTCACCCTTATTTCGCCGCCGCTTCGGTCGAACGAACCAGGTGATGAATCTCTCTGAGCATCGCCAGAAGCGGCGCCACCCGCTCCAGAGGTAGCGAATTCGGGCCAGCCGAGAGCGCGCGCTCGGGCTGGTCATGCACTTCCATGAAGATCCCATCCACACCGCACGCGACACCCGCGCGCGCCAAAGGCTCGATGAACTCCGATTGTCCAGAACTGCGGCCTCCGGCCCCTCCCGGCAGTTGTACGCTGTGCGTGACGTCCAGGACCACCGGATATCCGAACGCCCGCATGATCGGCAGCGAGCGCATATCCACGACGAGATTGTTGTAGCCGAAGGTCGTGCCTCGCTCCGTCACGAGGATGCGCTCGCACCCCACGGAGGTCGCTTTCTCGATCACGTACCTCATGTCCCACGGAGCCAGGAACTGTCCTTTCTTGATGTTGATGGCGCGCCCGCTGCGCGCAGCTGCGACGATCAGGTCCGTCTGCCGCGAGAGGAAGGCCGGGATTTGCAAGATGTCCACGACCTCGCTCGCCGGCCCGACGTGCGCGGTCTCATGCACATCGGTGAGGACGGGGACCCCCAGCTCCCGCTTGATCCGCGCCAGAATCTTCAAGCCGGCTTCCAGGCCGGGACCTCGAAACGAATGGATCGAGGACCGATTCGCCTTGTCATATGAGGCCTTGAAGACATAGGGGAGGCCCAGCCGTCCCACGATGCGCGTCAGCGCTTCGGCCATTCGAAGCGCGTGATCCTCGCTCTCGATGACACAGGGTCCGGCGATGATCAACAGCTCCGCCCCCCCGATCACCCAATCGCCGATGCGAAAGCTCTTCCTCGCTTCGCTCATGGGGCCGACGATCAAAACGTGAAGACCTTCTCCGCATCGCTCACCTCTTCCAGAAGGAAGTCGGTGAGCGTGCGCGCACCGTCAATCTCCGGAATCAAATCTTCCTCTCGAACGCCGTACATGTACATCGAGGACGTGCACGCGAATAATCGCACATCGTCTCCGTGCTCCTTGGAATCGCGAAGGAAAGAGTGCAGGTCCACGAAATCGGCCTCCTGAAGGCGTCGAAGGATCTCCGCCTCCATCGGGCGAACGATGTCCGAGAGGTTCACCTCATTGATCCGCGCTCGGGTCACTTTCACGACGGCCTCGTCGCGGAAGAAGACGCGCACGGACGTCTCCAGCGAGGCCGTCAGCGCGCGAATGAGTGTGCTCACCTGAAAGAGGTTGTTGAAACTGCCGTTGGATACGATGATCGCGACCTTCTTCAACGCGCCTCCCTCCGTTTGCGTGAGATCCCGCATCGCGCTTGAGAGGACGAATTGTAAACGAACCCCCGGGGCCCGAACAACGGTCCGCTTGACTTCTTCGGCGGCGATCTCTAAGCTCAGCGAAGATGAGCGATCCCAACACACGGCGACAGCCGCTCTCCCCCCGCGCGAGGCGAGGGCTTCTCGGCGCGCTGCTCGTGCTTCTGCCTCTGGCGCCCGCCGAGCTCCAACGCGGACGCGCGAGGACGTCCCCTCGGGTCGCCACCCTCTCGGCCGAAGAGGCGGCGTCGGTGCTTCGCGCCTTGCGAACGCATGTGCCCGAAGAGCTGGCCTCGGCTCTGGAGTCGCCGACATTCGCCACCCAGTGGGTCGAGTGGGCCCGACGCCATGACGCGCGGATTCGCGCGCGCCTGGTGCGCGGCGAGGAAGACTCCCTGGTCAATTTCCTCCTCTTCGGGACCTCGTTCACCCGCCATCCCCGCGTGACGGTGAAAGATGTAGAGGCGCTCGCCCATCGCGCGATGACGGAACAGGAGCTCTCCGAGCGTGTGGGTCAACTCCTGCGGGGGCGCCTGGAGGACCTGCTGACGGCGCTCGCCGCGCCGGGGAGGAACGAGCGGCTCCTCTTCCTCGAGCAGCTCCTTCGACGACAGGGCTACGATCCGCGTTCGGCGACCGATCGCCCCCGCCTGCGCGCTTACGTGCTGCTGTTGCTGGCGCGCGCGCTCCAGGAACAACGCGCGCTCGCGCACGCCGCGCGGGAGGCCGAGCGGATCGCGACCCCGGCCGAGGAGTTTCTCCTGCGCTCGACCCTCTATCGCACGCGTGGACTCTCGCTGGATACCTCGCTTTGGCCAAACTTCGCCCTCGAAGAAGCCCTGAAGGCCCTCCACGCGCGAGGCCACCTCCCCGCGCGGAGCGTGCGCACGGTCGCCGTCATCGGACCGGGATTAGACTTCACGGACAAACAGGAGGGATTCGACGTCTACCCCATCCAAACGCTTCAGCCCTTCGCCCTGGTGGATGTGCTGCGCCGCCTGGAGCTGGCCGATGCCTCGGCGCTTCGCGTTTATGCGCTCGATCTGAGCGAGCGCGTCATTGAACACCTCCGGCGGGCTCGGCAGCGGGCGCAGCGCGGCCTGGGATACACGATTCACCTCCCCCTGGACCCTGAGATCCCCTGGAGACCGGAAGCCCTCTCCTTCTGGGAGCGCTTCGGGACGGCGATCGGAACCCCCACGACGCCAGTTCGCGTCCCCCCCGAACTGGCCTCACTCCGTCGGCGCGCCATTCGCGTTCATCCGGACGTCGTGCGGAGCGTGATCCCCGTGAACGCCAATATCGTGCTTCAACACGTGGAGCTCCCCGCTCATCAGCAGTTCGACCTCATCATCGCGACAAATATCTTCGTCTACTATGACACCGTCGAACAGAGCTTGGCTATGAAGAACATCGAGCGGATGCTGCGACCGGGCGGCTTCCTGCTCTCGAACAACGCCCTGCCGGAGCTTCCGGTGACACGCCTTCGATCCATCGGCTATTCGACGACCGTCTATTCGGACCGCCCAAAGGATGGGGATCACATCGTGTGGTATCAGCGACTGGCGGACGACCGGTGAGGGCTCGCTCTTTCTCCAGAGCCGTGAGCGGAGAAGGGCCTTCGGGTGACGAAGCCCCGAAGGCCCCCAGGTTCATCAGAAGATGAGCTTCACGGCGAACTGCACGTTCCGGCGGCCATCCTTCTGGGTTCGGATCGTCTCGGTCGAAGAGACGTCCGCCTCGCTGCCGAGCACGAACGCATTCGCGTGATTGAAGGCGTTATACAACTCGGCGCGCACCTGTACGCTGAACCGTTCGGTGATGGCCGTCGTCTTGTAGATCCCCACATCGAGGACCCAGGAGCCGGGGCCGCGGAAGAGGTTCCGTCCGGTCATGCTCGCCGGATACGGACCGAACTCCGACGTGCCCGTGATCGGATGAACGTAACGGCTATCGAACCGACCGGCCAAGTTCAGATAGGTGAACGTGCCGGGGGTCGTCGGATCCGCCGGCGGATGATCGGGTCCGGTCCGAGGGACCGGCCCAGTCGCAAACATGCGCGGGCAGACCTCGAAGAACGCGTTCGTGCAATCGAACACGGTGAACGGCGTCCCCGTGCTCGCGGAGAAGATCGGAGCGATCGTCCACCCGTGCAGGATGCGCCGCGCCACGCCTTGCACATTGCGGGCGAACGGAATGTCCCAAATCCCGCTGATCACAAAGCGGTGACGGACGTCAAAGTCGGCATTCCCGCGATCCAGCCGGGGATCGAACGGATCGAGCAACCCGAGATTGAAGTTGTTGGCCGATTCGCTGAAGGTCGAGCTGAGGTTATCAATCGTGTGCCCCCACGTGTAGTTGGCCACGAAGGTCACGCCCGATCCACCGACGTTGTTGCCCGTCACGCGCACGTTCAGGGCATTGTGATTGGAGAAGGCGTTGTTGCCGCGCCGATTCAGGAACGTGTACTGCGT
>BEHK01000052.1 GCA_002898775.1 bacterium HR08
GGCGCGGAAGGCCAGGAGCATCGAGAGGCCGACCGAGCCACAGCCAATCACGGCGATGACTCGCTCGCTCCATCGCCGACCGAAGATCCCGATGATCCCCGCGGAGACGAGCGGGATCAAGACGAGCGCTTTCAGCATCCCCCCCTCCCTTCTCGCGTGTCAGAGCTTCAACAACTGCGCCTCATCCACGTTCAACGTCTCGCGATGCCGGAAGAGCAGCACGACAATGGCCAATCCCACAGCGGCCTCGGCGGCCGCCACGACCATGACGAAGAAGACCATGATCTGCCCCGCCAGCTCGCGGAAATAACTGGAGAAGGTGACCAACGTGAGATTGGCCGCGTTCAACATCAGCTCGATCCCCAACAGCATCACGATCGCGTTCCGCTTGACGAAGACCGTGACCGTGCCGATCGTGAAGAGCACGGCCGCGACCGCCAGATACCAGGAGATGGGAATCGTCGTCATCGTCCCTCCCTCCGCGCCAAGACGACCGCGCCCACCAGGGCGATGAGGATCAGGATCGAAGTGAGTTCGAACGGCAGCAAATAGGTCGTGAACAGCTCGCGCCCGATGGATTCGGTCACGCCCACGCTCGTGCCCGACGGGACGGGATTCTCCTCGAAGAGACGCACCAGATAGGCGATCTCCACGCCGAGGAGCGCAGCGAAAGGAAGGGCGAGCCATCGCAGCAGTGGACGGCGCTCGAGCCGCGCTTCCTCCGCCCGGAGATTGAGCAGCATGATGACGAAGAGGAAGAGCACGAGGATCGCGCCGGCGTAGATCACGACCTGAATCACGGCCAGGAAGTAGGCGCCGAGCAAGACGTAGAGCCCGGTGAGCGCCCCGAGCACGACCAAGAGCGCCAGGACACTGTGCAGCGGATGCCGCCGCAGCGGGACGTTGAACGCGGCCACAATGGCCGTGAGCGCGAAGATCAGAAAGAGCGCGCGCTCCATACCTTCCTCCCACCAGGGCCTCGCGCGCTCGCCCGGAGCGCCCGAGGCCCCCCTCGTCCCTCGCCTCGCGGGAATCTCGCCCTCATCCGACCAAGGCCATCGCCGAAGAGAACACGACGTTCGCGAAGGCCAAAGGTAAGAGCACCTTCCACCCGAACCGCATCAATTGATCGTATCGGAAGCGGGGCAAGGTCGCGCGCAGCCAGATATAGATGAAAAGGAACACGGCCGTCTTCGCCGCGAAGTAGACGACCCCCAGCAGCGGCGCGCGCGCCGCGCCCGGACCATTCCATCCGCCCAGAAAGAGCGTCGTCGCCAGAGCCGAGACGGCGAGAATGTTCGCATATTCGGCCACGTAGAACATGGCGAACTTCGTCGCCGAATATTCCGTGTGATAGCCCGCGACCAATTCCGTCTCCGCCTCCGGCAGATCGAACGGCACGCGATTGGTCTCGGCGATGGCCGCGATGAAGAAGAGCAGAAAGCCGAGCGGTTGATACCAGAAGACGTGCCATTTCGGGAGGATCCCCCAATACGTCCCCGATTGCGCCCGCACGATCTCGACCAGATCGAGCGAGCCCGCCTGGATGAGCACGCCGACGACCGAGAGCGTGAGCGTCAGCTCATAGCTGATCATCTGCGCGGCCGAGCGCAATCCCCCGAGCAGCGAATATTTGCTGTTGGACGCCCATCCGGCGAGCACGATCCCGTAGACGCCCAGACCGCTCAAGGCGAAGAGATAGAGCAATCCGACGTTGACACTGGTGATGTAGAGCGTGATCTCGCGACCGAACAGCACGAACCGATCGCCGAATGGAATCACGGCGTAGGTCATGAGCGCCGGCACGAGCGAGAGGATGGGCGCCACGCTGAAGAGGATGGGGTTGGGCGTCGTCGGGCGCACGTCTTCCTTGAAGAGGAATTTCAGCAGATCGGCCAGCGGTTGCAACAACCCCCATGGACCGACCCGATTCGGACCATAGCGGAGCTGAATCCATCCCAGGATCTTCCGCTCAAAGAGCGCCAGATAGGCCAGAAACGTGAGCACGACGCCAAAGACGATGACGATCTTGATCGCCGCCTCGACGATCAGCCCCATCCTCCCTTCCTCCCGACGACTCCGCTGGCGGAGACGGCGTCAGCGCGAGGCCTCGACCCGCTCGCGCTCCCCCCAGCCGAAGGCCTGCCGCAAGAGGGGGACATGCTCGGTGAGCGTCCCCGGCTCGAAGAGGCCCTCCCCGAGCGGCGCCGGCTCCCGGTGGCGCTCCGCCGTGCGATCAATCGCCGCGACCTGCGCGCGCAACCGCTCCAGGAGCTTCCCACGATCAATGGCCGTCAGGGGAACCAACGGTCGCTCCGTCTGAATGGCCCCCTCCTCGTCCAAGCGCGCGTAGGTGATCCCCTGATAGCCGGGGATCGTCTCGGCGATCTCGCGGAAGATATGCGCCACCGAACGGCGACACCCCAAATCCACCCCCATCTTCGCCGCGATCTGATCAATGATCATCCAATCGGGGCGCCAATCGCCCGTGGCGCTGAGCGCGCGCCGAATCCGCTGCACCTGCCCCGCGTTGTTGGTGAATGTGCCATCCAGCTCGGCGAAGCTCATGGCCGGAAGCACGACGTGCGCCATCTCGGCCGTGCGCGTCAGAAACAGCTCGTGCGCGACGACCAACTCCGCTCGCGCCAGCGCCTCGCGCCAGGCGTCTCCGTAAAAGCGCACGAGATCGCAGCCCATGAGATAGAGCGCCTTGATCTGCGGGCCCACCTGCTCGGGCGCGGGCAGATCCGCCGTCAGGCCCATATCGAGAGCCCCCAGCGAGTTGTTGAAGCGCAGCAGCGGCAGCACGCGCACTTGGCGCCCCCCCTCGGCCGCCAGGATCCCCCCCAGGACGGCGGCGGCTTCGAGGGCCGCGCCCGTCACCTCTCGACTGATGAGCACGGCTAGACGATCGGACGCCCACACGAGGCGTCGCAGCGCCTCCACCTCCTCGCGGGTCAGGAGCATCGCCTCGGCCGCGCGTTCCACCTCCCCCTCATCCAGCAACGCCAGCAAGACCGCCGCCTCCGATCCCGGACGAATATGGAAGAATCGCGTCGCGATGCGCATCCGACTGAGCGGACGCGCGCCGACGATGAACAACTGCGCCCTGTGCCGATGAACCGCCGCGCGCAGGCTGTAGGCCGTCAGCGGATTGTACTCCGGCGGATTCCCCCCGATGAGGAGGATCGTCCGCATCTCCTCGCGCAACATCGGCTGCGTCAGCAGCGGCACCGTCAGCCGCCGGAAGAATGGCCGCCAGTCGAAATCCATGGCCTGCGTCACCACGGGCGTCTCCACGACCTGCCGCCCGAATTTCGCCAAGACGTAGAGGTCCTCATTGGTCAGCCGCGGCGATCCGATGCACGCGATGCTCTCCGGCCCATAGGCCCGTTTGATCTCCAGCAGCCGCTGCGCCACATACCGCAACGCTTCCTCCCACGTGGTCGGCTCCAAACGCCCGTGGCGACGCACCAGCGGCACCGTCAGCCGGTCCGGACTGTTGACGAACTCGTTCCCATAGCGGCCCTTCACGCAGAGGAACTCCTCGTTGATCCAATTGTGCCGCGTCTCGGGCGCCGTCCTGAAGCTGAAGAGGACCTTGTTCGCGAATTCCGCGTCCATCTTCGTCAAGTCCTTGGCCCACGCCCGCACGACCCGACCGTCGCGCACGCTCAGACGCAGTTGGCAGCCATCGGAGCAATATGTGCAGGTCGTCACCGTATCGCGGATGTCCCACGGACGCGCGCGGAACCGGAAATTGGCGCTCGTCAGCGCGCCCACGGGACATACTTCCACGCAGTTGCCGCAATTCTCGCACTCCAGCGTCCCATCCGGGCGATTCCCCACGATCACACTGTGCGCGCCACGACCGCGCACCCCCAGCGCATGATTCCCCACCCACTCATCGCACACGCGAATACACCGATAGCAGAGGATACACCGTTGCGGATCGAGCCAGATGAAGGGGCTGAGCGGATACTCGCCGGTCGCATCCTTCTGCTCATCGAAGCGAGCGAGCAGATCGCCGTAGTTCATCGCCATCCACTGCAACTCGCATTCGCCCCCCTTGTCGCACACCGGACAATCGAGCGGATGATTCGCCAGGATGAAGTCCACCATCGCCTTGCGCACCTGCCGGATCTCCTCGCTCTCGGTCGTCACGATCATCCCCTCGCTCACCCGCACGGTACAGGCCGTTTGCAATCGGCCCATCTTCTCAATCCGCACCAGGCACATGCGGCAGGCGGCCTGCGGCGGCAGATTCTGGTAGTAGCAGAAATTCGGGATCGGGAAGCCCGCGTCGAAACAAACTTCCAGCAGCAACTTCCCCTTCGGGGCCTCGACCGCCTTCCCGTTGATGATCACCTTCACCGTCTCCATGCTCGCCCCTCCCTCATACGGCCAAGCGGCGCGGCGTCGAGACCTCCGCCGAGACCGAGACGACCGGCGCGCGCACATACGCCTCGAAATCGGCGCGGAATTTCTCGATGGCCGGATAGACGGCCCAGGCCGCCGCATCCCCCAGCGGACAGTGCGTCGTGCCGAAGATGTTGCGGGCCAGTTCGTAGAGCAGGTCTATATCCCGCGGCCGCCCCTCGCCGCGCAAGAGGCGCTCCAGCAGTTTCCGCATCCAGCGCGTCCCCTCGCGACAGGGCACGCACCAGCCGCAGGATTCGTGCTCGTAGAACTTCGTGATCCGATAGACGACCTGCGCGATATCCGTGTCCTCATCCATGACGATGATGGCGCCACTGCCGAGCATGGACTTGAGCGCCGCCAGCGATTCGAAATCGAGCGTGCACTGCTCGACCTCTTCAGCCGTCAGGATCGGGGCCGAGGATCCTCCTGGGATCACCGCCTTCAAGCGCTTCCCCCCACGAATCCCCCCGCACTCCTCCTCGATCATCCGCTTCATCGGATACCCCATCGGCAGCTCATACACCCCTGGCCGCGCCACATGCCCGCTCACGGCGAACAGGCGCGTGCCGCCGCTCTTCTCCGTCCCCAGTTGTCGAAACCAATCTCCACCCCGGAGGATGATGGGCGGCACCGAGGCCAAGGTCTCCACGTTGTTGATCACCGTCGGACAGCCGTAGAGGCCCACCACGGCCGGAAACGGCGGCTTGATGCGCGGATACCCCCGCTTCCCCTCCAGCGACTCCATGAGCGCCGTCTCCTCGCCGCAGATGTACGCCCCGGCGCCCGGATGGACGATGATCTCGCAGGCGAAACCGCTCCCCAGGATGTTCGCGCCGACGAACCCGCGCTCCCGCGCCTCCTCAATGGCGCGCTCCAAGCGCTCCTTGAGGTACCAATACTCGCCGCGAATATAGATGAACGCCAGATGCGCGTCCACGGCGTACGCGGCCAGCAGAATCCCTTCGATCACCGCATGGGGGTCCTTCTCCATCAAGACGCGATCCTTGCACGTCCCGGGCTCGCTCTCATCGGCGTTGGCGATGACGTACTTGGGCTTGTCAGCCTCCCGAGGCACGAAGCTCCACTTCATCCCGGTCGAGAAGCCCGCCCCTCCGCGTCCGCGCAAGGCCGAGCGCTTCACCTCCTCGATGACCGCCTCGGGCGTCATCTCCGTGAGCGCCTTCCGCAACGCCTGATACCCTCCCGTTCGCAGATAGACCTCGATCGTGTGCGAATCAGGGAGATCGAACCGCGCGCTGAGAACCCGCACCTTCTCCATACCCTCCCCTCACGGAAGCGACCGGAGGATCTCATCCACGCGCTCCGGCGTCAGATGGTGATAGAACGTGAAATTGATCTGCATGGCCGGCGCCCAACTGCACGCCCCGATGCACTCGACCTCACTCAGCGTGAACCGGCCATCGGCCGTCGTCTCCCCGCAGCGAATTCCCAAACGCCGCTCCAAATGCTCGCGGATGGCCTCGCTCCCGCAGAGGTAACAGGAGACGTTGCGACAGATCTGAATGTGATACCGTCCGATCGGGCGCCGATGAAACATCGTGTAGAAACTGACGGTCGTCGCCACATCCAGGAAGGTCAGATCGAGCCATCGCGCGACCTCCTCGAGTGCCTCATCCGGCAGATACCCCAGCTCCTGCTGCACGACGAAGAGCACGGGCAGCAGGGCCGATCGCTTCACCGGATACCGCGCGATGATCTCCTGAATCTTCTTCTCCGCCTCGGCCGAAATCATCCCCATCTGATCCACCGCTCACCGATCGATCTCGCCGAGCACGATGTCAATGCTCGCGATCACGGCCACGACATCGGCGATCAATTGTCCGCGCACCATGAGGGGCAGGGCCTGGACGTTCGCGAACGAGGGCGCACGGATGTGGACGCGATAGGGCATGGGGCCGCCATCGCTCACGATGTAGTAGCCGAGTTCCCCGCGCGGACTCTCGACGGCGACGTAGACTTCGCCCGGAGGCACCTTCAAGCCCTCGGCCGTGAGCAGGAAATGATAGATGAGGGCATCCATCTGCGTGAGCATCTTCTCGCGCGAGGGCAGCGAGACGCGCGGATCGTCGCAGGTGACCGGCCCCGGCGGCAACTTCTCCACGGCCTGGCGAATGATCTTCAGCGATTCGCGCATCTCCTGCACGCGCACGAGATAGCGGGCGTAGACGTCGCCCTCGGTGCGCGTGGGCACTTCGAAATCGTAGGTCTCATAGCCGCTGTACGGGTGGACGCGCCGCAGATCGTATGGGACGCCGGAAGCGCGCAAACTCGGCCCCGTCACCCCCCAGCGAATGGCCTCCTCGGCGCTCAATCGCCCCACGCCCTCAGTCCGCATGCGAAAGATCGGATTGTGGGTCAGGAGCTTATCGAATTCCTCCAGCGCCCGCGGGAACTCCCGACAAAAGTCGAGCACGCGCGCGGTGAACCCCTCGGGCAGATCGGCCATGACTCCCCCAATGCGCAGGTAGCTCGGCGTGAGGCGCCCTCCCGACGCCGCTTCGAACAATTGCAGGATCTTCTCCCGCTCGGCGAAGGCGTAGAAGAAGAGGCTCATCGCCCCGAGGTCCAGGCCATGCGTCCCGATCCACACCAGATGGCTCGCGATCCGCTGCAGCTCGGCCATCATCACCCGAATGACTTGCGCGCGCGGCGGGACCTCCACGCCCAACATCTTCTCCACGGCCAGGACGTAGCCGAGATTGTTCCCCATCGCGTTGAGATAATCGGTGCGATCCGTGATCGTGATCACGTGCTGATACTTCTTGTACTCGGCCAGTTTCTCCATCCCCGTGTGGAGATACCCGATGTCGGGCTTGGCGTCCACGACGCGCTCGCCCTCGAGGGTGAGCACGAGCCGCAACACCCCGTGCGTGGACGGATGCTGCGGCCCCATATTCATCATCATCGTGGTCTCCAGCGGACTGCGCCGGACCTCCAGCAGAACCTCCGATTCCGCCATGCGTCACCCTCGATATCCCCGCAGCGGATAATCCTTCCGCAGCGGATACCCCTCCCAGTCCTCCGGCATCAGCAACCGCCGCAATTCGGGATGCCCCTCGAACCGCACGCCGAACATGTCATACACCTCCCGCTCGTACCAGTTCGCATTCGGCCAGATGGCCGTCACCGAGGGCACCGCCTCCTCCTCGTTGACCCGCACTTTCAGGCGAAGCCGATGCCGATGCGTGAGGGAATAGAGATGATAGACCACCTCAAATCGGGGATCGGCGCCGACGCCGCGATCCACGCCGCAGAGGTCCACGAGCATCTTGTAATCGAAGGCGGGATCATCGCGCAGGGTCTGACCAATCCGGATGAGCGCTTCGCGGGCGATGACGACGGTCAGCTCCCCCCACTGCTCCTTCACTTCCAAAATATGCGGCCCGAATCGCTGCTCGAAGAGATGACGATGCGCTTGATGCTCCTGCCCCTCCATACGGCGTTCGCACACGCGCTCGGACTCAGCGAGCGCTCACCACCCCTTCCTCCTCTTCCACAGCTGCGCGGCGGCGCCACCGTTCCCGCTCGATCTTCTCCTGAAGCTTCATGATCCCGTAGATGAGCATCTCGGGTCGCGGGGGGCATCCCGGCACGTAGACGTCCACGGGAATCACCTTGTCCACCCCCTGCACGATGGCATAGTTGTCGAACATCCCCCCGGCCGAGGCGCAGACGCCCATGGCGATGACCCATTTCGGCTCGGGCATCTGCTCATAGAGCCGACGCACCACCGGCGCCATCTTTTGCGAGACACGCCCGGCGACGATCATCACGTCCGATTGTCGGGGGGATCCGCGAAAGACTTCCGCCCCAAATCGCGCGATATCATTGCGCGAGGCGATCATGGCCATCATCTCGATGGCGCAGCAGGCCAAGCCGAACTGCATCGGCCACAAGCTCGATTTGCGCGCCCAGTTCACCAAGTCCTCAAAGCGCGCCGTGATGATCTCCGGAGCCCCGATTTTCTCCAACGCCTCTCCCATACGATCACCGATTCCAATCAAACACGCCCTTCTTCCAGGCGTACAGGTATCCCGCGATCAGGACGCTGAGGAAGATCAGCATCTCCGCGAAGACGAATCCTCCGGACGTCTCGCGCGCGAGATCCCGAAAGACGACCCCCCACGGGATGAGGAAGATCGCTTCGATGTCGAAGAGGATGAAGATCATCGCCACCAGATAGAACGCGACCGAGAACCGCTCTCGCGCCGATCCGATCGGGTCCTTGCCACATTCGTAGGGGATCCGCTTCTCCGGCGTCGGTCGCCGCACCGCCAGAAATCGCGGCGCGAACGCCAGAGCCGTGGCGAGCCCCGTCGCGATCACAAACGTCAGCAGGATCGGCAGAAAATGCAGCGTCTCGGTCATCCCGGCATTCTCCGAATCCTCCCGAAACAAAGAGTAACTATAGACGAACCGCTTGGGGATGTCAATCAACGATCACCCCTTCCGCCGGTCGCCTGGGTCCCCCATCGCGGCTCTGAGCGCGGGGGGACACGTTCGCTCACCGTCGCGCCCCCGGCCGCGCGCGAGGGAGCAGATCACTCGGCTGAACGTTGACTTCGCCGGCGATTTGCGATATTAAAGAGGCTCACACCGAACGAGCGGGAGCGACTATGAACGTACAGGAGAGAGTCATCCGAGCGATCGCGCGCGCGTGTCAGCTCGATCCGGAGCGGGTGCATCCGGAAGCGACGTTTGAGGAGTTGGGCGTGGACTCCCTCAAAGGCCTGGAGATCGTCTTCGAGCTGGAGGAGGAGTTCAAGGTCTCCATCCCGGAGAATGTCGCGGTGGGAATGCGCTCGGTGCGAGATGTCATCGAGCGGCTCCGAACGGTCTTCGAGGGCGCGGGGGGATTCGAATACTCGACCGAACCCTCGTCCTGAAGACGCATCATCCCGGCGAGCGAAGGGGATCGCGCAAGGGGGGCCGCCTCTCCGCCGTTCGGAGCGAGCCGATGGAAGATCACCAATCCCCAGGAGAGTCGCATGCGGCGTGTCGTCGTCACCGGACTGGGGGTGATCTCGGCCGTGGGCCAAACGGCCGAGGAGTTTTTCGAGAACCTCGTTCGCGCGCGCTCAGGCATCGGTGAGATCACGCAATTCCCCACCGATGCGCTGACGATCAAAGTCGCGGCCGAAGTCAAGGCTTTCGACCCCTCGGCGCATTTCACGACGAAGCAGATGGCGCTGCTTGACCGGTTCACGCAGTTCGCGCTGGTCGCCGCGCGCCAGGCACTCGCGGATGCCGGGTTCTCGCCGACGGAGGCCGAGTGCGAGCGCTTCGGCGTCGCCATCGGGACCTCGTTCGGCGGCATGACGACGCTCGAGGCCGGATACGAGCGCCTGTATGGGGAGCGACATCTTCGGCTCCATCCGCTCACGATTCCTCGCATCATGTACAATGCCGCGGCTTCGCACCTCTCCATGGTCTTCTCCGCCCGGGGGCCGATTCTGGCCATCAGCACGGCGTGCGCTTCGGGCGCGCAAGCCATCGGGTGGGCGTATCAGCAGATCAAGTATGGCGCTGCCGATGTCATGCTCGCCGGAGGAGCGGACGCGCCCATCACCTTCGGCGTGATGAAAGCCTGGGAAGCGTTGCGCGTGCTGGCCAGCGGCCGCGGGGACCCGACGCGCGCGTGCCGCCCCTTCAGCCGAGATCGCGAGGGGCTGGTCGTAGGCGAAGGAGCCGCCGTCCTGCTGCTGGAGGACTACGAACGCGCGCGCGCGCGCGGAGCGCGCATCTACGCCGAGATCATCGGCTATGGGACGTCCGCCGATGCCGGTCATATCACCGATCCCTCGATCGAAGGGCCGGCGCGCGCTCTCGGCGCGGCCCTGGCCGAAGCCGAGATCGCGCCCGAGGAGGTGGACTACATCAACGCGCACGGCACGGCCACGAAAGCCAACGATCGCATCGAGACCGAGGCGATCAAGCGCATTTTCGGCGCGCATGCGCGGCGCGTCGCCATCAGCTCGACCAAGGCCGTGCACGGCCACACGATGGGCGCGGCCGGCGCCATCGAATTCGTGGCCGCGCTGCTGGCCCTGCAGCATGGGATCATCCCCCCCACGGCGCACTACACCGAGCCCGATCCCGAATGCGATCTCGATTATGTCCCCAATTGCGCGCGGGAGCGGATGTTGCGCGTCGTCCTCTCCAACTCGTTCGCCTTCGGGGGCATCAACGCCGTCCTCGTCGCCCGGAGGGTGTGATGAGCGAGAGGCTCGCGGACGTTCGCGTGCGACCCGCTCGTCCGGAGGATCGCGAGCAGATTCGCGCGATTTGTCAACGGTCGGTCCTGCGAGGGTATCCGACGGAGCGGGTCTTCGAGGACGTGGAGATCGTGAGCCGACTCTTCGCCGATTACTACCTCGACTATGAGCCGGAATCGTGCTTTGTGGCCGAAGTTGATGGACGGGTCGTGGGATACGCGCTCGCCTGCAAGGACACGCGGCGATACCTTCGCGCCGTGATCTCGCGCATCCTTCCGAGGGTTCTCGGGCGCATCGTGAGAGGAGTGGTGCTCCGGCGCTATCGGCAGCCGGAGACGTATCGCACCCTCTGGTGGGTGCTCACCCGCGCCTGGCGAGAGATCCCGTCGGTATCCGTGAGGGCCTACCCGGGTCATGTCCATGTCAACGTGGATCCGGCGTTCACCGAAGAGAAGCTCGCCCTGTTGAAGATCGGAATGCGGCTCGGCCACGCAGTGATAACGCACCTTCGCGAGGCGGGTGTGCGCGGCATCCAGGGCGCGATCGCCGAAGAGGAAGGAGATGAACGGCTGACGCAATTCTATCAGCGGTTCTACGGAGCCCGCATCGTCGCCATCCGGCGCTTCTCCCTCTGGGAACGCGTCACAGGCACGCGGTGGTACGCCAAGCTCGTGGTGATTGACCTCCAGCCGTCGGAGGCCGCAGAGGCGTCATGCGCTACGCATCGCTCGCCGCTTTAGATCGCCCGTTCGACGACGTCTACATCTCCCCGCATCTGGATGATGTCGCGCTCTCCTGTGGAGGACGAATCTTGCGCGAGCGCGCCCTGGGGCGATCGGTGCTGGTCGTCACGGTCTTCACCGCAGACGCGGGGCCGTGTCGTGAGATCCCCCCTCATGTCCGCGCGCGCGTCGGCGATATGACCGAGCGCCGCCGCGAGGATGAGCGGGCGATGGCGCGGCTGGGTGTGGACTGCCTCTGGCTCGATCACCCGGAGGCGATCTTCCGCGATCGCGCCTATCACACGCTCCTGGGCGCGCTCTCGCGCCTGGCGGCTTCGGATCGAGAATGGATCGCCCGCCTGGCCTCCGAATTCGAGCTCCTGGTGGAGCGCGTTTGTCCTGGACGCCTCTATTGTCCCTTGGGGGTTGGCCATCATGCTGATCATCGCGTGGTGTTCGAAGCCGCCCTGCTCCTGGTCGAGCGATGGAGCGAGAGGACGACGGTCGCGGATCGCCCCCGGAATCTCGAAGTCTGCTTCTACGAAGACGCGCCCTATGCCCTGATCCCCTCTCTCGTCGAACATCGGCTGGACATGGTGCGCGCGCGTTCGCTCCGGGAAGAGGCCGCGCCGTCGCGTTCGATCTGGGCGCGCGCTCGCGAAGCCCACGCGACGATGATGACGCTCTCGTCCGTTCGAGCGGAAGTCGGGCACGTGATGTGGCGCGCGGCGACCCGCGGGTTCCTGATCTTTCAATTCGCGCGGGGGAAGTGGGCGAGCCGCCGCGCGCGCCCCCGACTCTGGCTCATACCAGAGCTGTGTGAGATCGGCGACGTCCTGACGGCCAAGCTCGATGTCCTCGCCGAATATCGCTCGCAGATCGTCCCCGTGCTCGGCGATCTTCAGAGCTACGTCCGATTGCGCCTCGCTTATTCGCAGCGGCTCCTGGTCGCTCCCTCGGCCCGATCCAACGCTCCACCGGATCGGGAGCCGACCCCGCGCGTCCTGGAGCGCGTCTGGCGGATCGCGCGCCTCGAATCGGAGGCGTCCTCGCGGGAACGTCCCGCGAACGGCTTCCTCTGAGCGTTCGCCTCTGCCCTCGCCCGCCACCCGATGTTCTCGAACGCCTTTCTTGATCTCGCGACGACGGCTTGTCTACACTGAAGCCCTTTGTGTCGGAGGAAGAAGGGGTGAAAGTGCGCAACATCGGCGTGATGATCCTCATTCTCCTCGGGATCATCTCCGAGGGATGCGAGCGGGTGCGACGGCAGCCGAAGCTGGAGGACGGCATCGTCCTCTCATCGGGCGTACCCGTTCGGAATTCGACGGCGGTCTTAGCGGTCGAGCTGGCGCGGCTTCGGCAAGCCGAGGAGGTGGAGATCCTCGAACGAAAGGGGACGGAGTGGGTGCGCGTGCGCACGCGCGGGGGGATCGAAGGATGGGTGGAAGCCCGCCACGTGCTGGGCAAACGCGCGTTCGAGCAGGCGCGCGCCCTGGAGCGAGAGATGGCCGCGATCGGACGCCAGGCTCTGGGACAGCTTGTGGGGAACGCCGCCATTCGGTTGACCCCCGGTCGCGCGTCGGAGGAGAACATCCTCTTTTACGCGCCCTCGGGAACGTCGGTGGACATCTTGCGGCGCGAGCGCACGCATCGGATGAGTCAGGAGCTGATCCCCCGTCACTATGAGCCGCGCGCCCGCCGAGCGCCAGAGGCGGAGTCAGCTTCGGACCTCTGGTATTGCGTGCGATTGCCCGATTCGTTCCTGGTGCGCGTGGGATGGGTCTATGCGCCCTTGGTGGAGCTGAAGGTGCCGGATCGGTTGCGCCATCTCCAGGGCGAATACATCTTCGTCGCTTGGTACGAGCTGGCGCAGGTCGAAGATCCGGAGATCGGGACATCGGCACACTACCTGACCTTCGATACGCATCGGACGGCGCCCGTCCCGGGTACGGATTTTGAGCGCGTGCGCCTGTGGGTGTGGGACTTCAAGCGGCATCGGTACACGATCGGCCGATGGGAGATCGCTCACGGCCTCTTGCCCATCGAGCATCGGCGCGAGGCGAGGCTTCACCGCTTCCGAGTGCGGCTCTACGAGGCGAAGACGGGCGCGCTGACCGAGGCCGAGTATCTCGTGGATGTGAGCGACCCGACGGCTCCCCGATGGCTTCCCCCTCGACGGTGACTTGTCGTGGGGCGAGCGTTCGGCCTATGCTCTTCACCGCATGAAGTGGAGAGGTCGCGCGTCGCCAAACAGGGGCCCATCGGTCGCCCTCATGGTCGCGCTCCTTGGGGCGAGCACGGTGATCTCCTCAAGGACTGAGGAGAAGCTCGACAAAAAAGCTCTGGAGATCGTGCAGCGCACCATCGCCGCCTACGGTGGCGAAGCCTCCGTGTATCTGCTCCGTCAGCGGGGGCAATTGCGCGGCTTCGTCAAGGCCTATATGGAGGACGGGAGCACGCGCGAGGGGGAGATCACGATCCGCTTCCTCCACCGCTTGGAGAAACAGGACGAACTCCGGCAGGTCGAGCTGCGCTTCCCGAACGCCCCGACGCTCGTCATCACCTATGACGGCGAGCGCGTGTGGGGGACGGAGAACGGCGCGCCCATCGTCCTGCGCTTGCGCACGGAGGCCGCCTTTCGCGCCGAACTGAAGCACAACTATGAGGCGCTTCTGCGGTATCGCGAATACAAAGCCGAAGTGAAATACGTCGGGCGGGAGAAGCGAAGCGGCCTTGAGGTGGATGTCCTGGATCTGGTGCGGCCCGATGGCTCGACCACGCGCTATTTCATCAGCGCGCGAACGTTTCGCATCCTGCACCTGGAGTACGACGTCACCGTCCCTCTGGTGAATCGGCCGATTCGCTTTCGAGATTCTTTCTATGACTTCCGCGTCGTGCAGACGACGCTCGTGCCGTATCGCCTCGAGCGCTATGAGGACGGGCGCCTGGTGCAGGAGATTCGATTCACGGAAGTCGCCTACGGGGTGCAGATCGAGGAATCGCAGTTTCGCCCTCCGGGCTCACGAGGGCGTCCCGCTTCTGCGAGGATGAACCGGCTCACATCGTGCGCCCCACGGCTGCCGCGATGTGCCGAAGCTGTTCGACCAGTTCGAAGAGCTGCTCGGGCAGAAGCGCCTGCGGGCCATCGCACAGGGCCTCTTCGGGCCGATGATGCACCTCGATGAGCAAGCCGTCCGCTCCGGCCGCCACGGCTGCGCGGGCCATGGGGGGGACCTTATCGCGGCGTCCCGTGCCATGGCTCGGATCGGCGATCACCGGCAAATACGTCAGCCTCTTGAAGACAGGAATGGCCGAGATATCGAGCGTGTAGCGGAGCGAGGTCTCGAAGGTGCGAATCCCGCGCTCGCACAGGATGACGTTCGGATTGCCGCCGGAGACGATGTACTCGGCCGCCAAGAGCGTCTCCTCAATCGTCGCCGCCGGACCCCGCTTGAGGAGGACCGGCTTGGGCTGTCGGCCGAGCTCCTTGAGCAGATTGAAATGCTGCATGTTGCGCGCGCCGACCTGCAGGATGTCCACGTATTCGGACATGAGGGGGATGTGCGCGATCTCCATCACCTCGGAGACGACGAGCAGGCCGTAGCGATCGGCGGCCTCGCGCAAATAGCGCAAGCCTTCTTCGCCGAGTCCCTGGAAGCTGTAGGGCGAGGTGCGCGGTTTGAACGCGCCTCCGCGCAGGATCTTCGCGCCCGCGCGACGGACCGCATCGGCGATCTCCATCACTTGCTCGCGGCTCTCGACCGCGCACGGCCCTGCCATGAGGATGACCTCGCGACCGCCGATCACGACATCCCCGAGGCGAATCTCCAACCCCTCGGGACGAAAGGATCGGCTCACGAGCTTATAGGGCGTCGTCACGCGGATCACCTCGGCGACGCCCTCCAACAGCTCCAGCTCGCGCGTGTCCACGACCTTATGCCCGACGGCGCCCAGCACCGTCCGCGTGACGCCCGTCGAACGATGGACGTCGAACCCCAGATGCACCAGCCTCTCAATGACGCGCGCGATCTGTTCCTCGGTGGCGTTTTCTTCCATGACGATGATCATGGCCGCTCCTCCCTCGCCCTCTCCGAGAAGCCATCAGCGCGTTCGGCGGCGAGCCGCTCCAGGCGGCGCGATTCGTCAATGATGCGCTCGAAGAGGCGACGGAGCGCCTCGTCATCGAGCGGGCCGCGATTGAGACGCCGCACGCGTTCCAGCACTTCCCGCTCCCGCTCGGGAGAATAGACGGGCAGGTTCTGCGCCCGCTTCAGCTTCCCGATCTCAATGGCGCAGCGAGAGCGCCGATTCAACAATTCGACCAATTGCGCGTCAATCTCGTCAATCATCCGCCGCCAATCCTCGATGTCCACCGTGCTGCCTCCTTCAGTCGGCGATGTCAACGTCCTCGCCCTTCAACCAGCGGGCGAAGCGTCCGACGCGCGCGACCAGGTCCGGCCGCCCGAGATGGCGCTCGATCTCCTGCACCAGCGCGCTGCCCACGACCGCCGCATCCGCATAGCGCCACGTCTCGCGGACATGCGCCGGCCGCGAGATACCGAACCCCACGGCGACGGGCAGGTCCGTGTAGCGGCGCACGCGCTCGACCGTCGGTCGCATCGCCTCCGAGAGCCGCTCGCGCGTCCCCGTCACGCCGGTGCGGGAGACGACATAAACGAAGCCCGAAGCCGCGCGCACGATCTCGGCGATCCGCCTGTCCGGACTCGTCGGCGCGACCAGGAAAATGGTCTCGATCCCCTCCGCGCGCATGATGCGGCAGAAGTCCGCCGCTTCTTCCGGAACGAGATCCGTCGCCAGCACGCCGTCCACGCCCACAGTCGCCATCTCCCTCGCCAAGCGTTCGAGCCCGAATTGTAGCAAGGGGTTGAGGTAGCTGAAAAGAACCAGGGGAATGTCCGAATGCCGACGCAGCTGCGCGACGAGATCCAAGCAATCGCGCAGTCGCATGCCGCGACGCAACGCGCGCTCGGAAGCTCGCTGGATGATGGGGCCATCGGCGATCGGATCGGAGAAGGGGACGCCCAGCTCGATCAGATCCGCACCCGATGCCTCCAGTTCGCGAATCAGGCGCACGGTCGTCTCCGGATCCGGATCTCCGGCAGTGAGGTAGGGGATGAACCCTTTGCGTCCGGCCCGTCGCAGGGCTTCAAATCGCTCGCGAATCCGACTCATGGCCTCCTGTTCCCGCGCGGTCTCGGGCGAGCTGCTCGGCGACCGTCTGCACGTCTTTGTCCCCCCGACCGGAGAGGTTCACGATGAGGATTTGATCCGGGCGCATCGTTGGAGCCAGACGACAGACGTACGCCAAGGCGTGCGCGCTCTCCAAAGCCGGGAGAATT
>BEHK01000053.1 GCA_002898775.1 bacterium HR08
GCTACAGGAGCGACTCACGCAGTGGGGGCTGGCCCTTGTGCTCGGCGGCGTCCTGGGGAATCTCACGGATCGGCTCCTGCGCGGGGCCGTCGTGGACTTCCTCGATGTCTTCCTGGGGCGGTACCGATGGCCCACGTTCAACATCGCCGATCTCGTCATCACCGTGGGCGCGCTGTTGCTGTTGGCCGATGCGCTGCGTCCTTCGCCGGAAGCTCGCCTGCACCGTCAACCCAATGGGGGGCTCCCCTAGGAGCGCGTGAGGATGCATCCGGAACTCTTTCGCCTCCCGTATGTGAATGTGCCGATCTACACCTATGGCGCCCTTCAGGCGCTCGCCTTCCTCCTGGGTCTCTGGCTGGCCGTGCGCTTGGGCGAACGGGATGGATTAGATCGCACGCATCTGTTCAACTTCGGAATCGGCGCGCTGCTCGGCGGAGTGATCGGCGCGCGTCTGCTGATGATCCTCACCGAGTGGAACCTCCATGAGGACAAACGGCAGCTCCTCTTCTCCCTCGATCTCTTGAGATCGGGCGGCGTTTACTTGGGCGGCTTCTTGGGCGGGCTGGCCGTTGCTCTGCTGCTCGCTCGGCGATACCGACTCCCCTGGTGGCGGACGGCCGATGCGTTCGCGCCGAGCGTGGCGCTCGGGCTGGCTCTGGGACGGCTCGGCTGTTTCTCCGCCGGCTGCTGCTGGGGGAAGCCGACCTCCGCATGGTGGGGAGTCGAGTTCCCCGAGATCGCGCATCGCTTCGTGGGGACGCCGACGGGCGTGCGCCTCCATCCGACGCAGCTCTATGAAGCCGCCGCCGCTTTCCTCCTCTTCCTCCTGTTGCTCGGGCTGCGACCGCGACGCGCATTTCCCGGCCAATTGATCCTCACCTACATGTTCCTCTACGGCGCGGCACGAGTGGTCATCGAATTCTGGCGCGACGATTGGCGCGGATGGGTCGGTCCGCTCTCGACCTCGCAATTCCTCTCCCTCGGCCTCATGCTCGCCTCGCTTCTGCTCTTCGTCCGATTGTCCGCGCAGCGGCGTCGTCCGACGCCCGAAGCGCCCTCATCCCCCCCTCGCGGAAATTGAGGATCGCGGGAGCGTGTGCTATAAGTGAATGCCACGTCCGGTGTGAGGCCGCGATCTATGGCGCTGCCGGAGAGCGCTCGACTGGAAGGACCGATTCTTCAGGAGCTGCTCGCTCTCGGAGGAGAAGAGCGCCTGCGTGCGCTGTATGACCGACTCCGGGCCTATTTCCCCCATCTGGAGGAGCAGCCGGACGCTTCCGCGCGCTGGCGGCTGCTGGTCCAACGCGCCGGATCTCGCCTGGTCAAAAAGGGCGAACTGCAGCGGCACGCGGGCCGGTGGCGACTCACCGAGCGCGGCCGTCGGCGCGCCGAGGCCGAGCGAATGTTCCTGGAGCCGCTGCGCGTTGAGCCTCTGCGACGCGCGCCCTCTCACGCGGAGTTGCAGACCATGCTCGTCGAGATCGGACGCTGGCTCGGCAAACACGCGGAGCGGGAGCATGATCGGTACGATGTCGTGTGGAAGGACAGCTCCTTGTCGCCGCGCCTGAGCCACGTGTTCGAAATCCAAGTGCGGGGGAAGCTCGAGAGCGCCCTGGCCAAGCTCAAACACGCCTACGATACGCAGCGGTCGAAACCCGTGCTCGTCATCTCGGACGCGCGAGACGAACGCCGCGCGCGCGAGTGGCTGCGCCCCTATCTCTCCGGCTCCTTTCACGAGATCGGGGAGGTCACCGTCGTCCTCGGGGCCGGAGACGTCGAGCGCTTGCATCGCGCGCTCACATCGGTTCGAGACGTGCTATGCGGGATCCTCACCTGACGCCGCCCCTGCGCCGACAGTATCTGGAGATCAAGCGGCGCTATCCCGACATGCTCGTCCTCTTCCAAGTGGGCGACTTCTTCGAGGCCTTCGACGAAGATGCCCTCACGCTCGCGCGCGAGTTGGGGCTGGTCCTGACGACGAAGTACATGGGGAAGAATCTGCGCGTGCCGCTGGCGGGCATTCCCGTGGTCTCGCTCACGCATCACCTGCGCCGGTTGATCGAGCGGGGATACAAGGTCGCTATCTGCGAACAACTGACGCCGCCCGGCCGACGCCTCATTCACCGCGACGTCACGCGCGTGGTGACGCCGGGCACGCTCCTTGAGCCCGCGCTCCTGGAGGAGCGCGCGAGCAATTATCTGGTGAGCTTCCTCGTCGAAGACGCGCGCGCGGGCGTCGCCTTTGTGGAGATCACGACGGGGGAATTCGCGGCGACGGAAGCTTCGCGCGAGCAGGCCTGGGAAGAGCTGACGCGTTTGGGACCGGCCGAAGTCCTGGTCCCGCAGAGTCTCGCGCACGCGGAGGGCGCGAAGATCCCCGCCCTCACGCTCGGGCGCGCCGCCACGATCACGCCGCTGGCGGACGAGGTGTTCGCTCCGGACCTCTGTCGCCGCGCGCTTCAGGATCACTTCGGCGCCGCCTCCCTTGAGGCGCAGCCGCTGGCGATCCGCGCCGCCGGCGCCATCCTGCAGTATCTTCAGCGGACGCAGCCGCGAGTGGTCGAGCAGCTCGACCGCGTGCACTCGTATACGCTCGACGCCTTCATTGCTCTGGACCCGCAGACGATCGCCCATCTGGAGATCTTCCAGAGTCGCGCGGGGACGAGCGAGGGATCGCTGCTGGCCGTCCTGGATCGCACGATCACCCCCATGGGCAGCCGCCGGCTGAAACAGTGGCTGAAATACCCTCTGGTGGACCTCCCGGCCCTGCGGGAGCGTCAGGAGGCGGTCCAGTGGTTCCTCGACCGGGAAGCCATCCGCCGCGAATTCCGCGCGCAGCTCGGCCAGCTCGCCGATCTGGAACGGGTGATCGGACGCGTCAAGAGCGGATCGGTCACGCCCCGCGAAGTCGTCGCGCTCGGCCGCAGTCTGCGCGCGCTCGCCGCGATCCGCGCGCTCTTTGCCGAAGACCCTCCGCCGCTCCGTCCGCGACTCGCTCAGGTGATCCCGCAGGACACGATCGCGCAACTCATCGCTGAGGCGCTCGTCGAAGATCCGCCGCCCTCCCTGGAACAGGGGGGAGTCATCCGAGCGGGCTTCTCCAAGGAGCTGGACGAGCTGCGCGCGCTCCTCAAGAACGGGAAGGCCTATTTGGCCGAACTCGAAGCGCGCGAGCGCGCGCGCACGGGCATCCGCTCGCTCAAGGTGGGATACAACAAGGTCTTCGGCTACTACATCGAGGTCACCAAGCCCAATCTGCATCTGGTCCCCCCGGACTACATCCGCAAGCAGACGCTCGTGGGGGCCGAGCGGTTCTTCACCCTCGAGCTGAAGGAACACGAATCGGTCGTCGCGCACGCGGAGGAGCGAATTCGCGAATTGGAATCGAGCCTGTTCCAGCAACTCTGCGCGCGCATCGCCGAACACCGCGCGGACATTCTCCGCGCGGCGCGCGCTCTCGGCGAGCTGGATGTCCTGGCGACCTGGGCCGAGGTCGCGGCCGAATATGGCTATGTTCGCCCGCAGCTTGTGGCCGAACCGCGGACGGTCATTCGCAACGGGCGCCATCCCGTCGTCGAACGCTGCCTGCCGGCCGGTCAGTTCGTCCCCAACGACACGGCCCTCTCGACCGAGGAGGCGCAAATCCTCATTCTCACCGGCCCCAACCTCTCGGGCAAGTCCACGTATCTGCGTCAGGTCGCCCTCATCACGCTGCTGGCGCAGGTGGGCAGCTTCGTCCCGGCCGAGGAGGCCCTCATCGGAGTGACCGATCGCATCTTCTACCGCTTCGGCGCCGAAGACTACATCAGCCAGGGCCGCTCGAGCTTCTTCGTCGAGATGACGGAGACGGCGGCGATCCTGAATCGCGCGACCTCGCGTTCGCTCATTCTCTTTGACGAGATCGGGCGTGGGACGAGCACGTACGATGGCTTAGCGCTGGCGCGCGCCGTGATCGAATACCTTCACCACCACCCGCGCGTGCGGGCGCGAACGCTCTTCGCGACGCATTTTCACGAACTGACGGAGCTGGAGCAGCTGCTGCCCCGGGTGAGGAACTTCCACATCCTGGTGGTCGAAGAGAATGGAGAACTCCGTTTCCTGCACCGCGTCGTCCCCGGGCGCGCGACCCGCAGCTATGGCGTGCAGGTCGCCCGACTGGCGGGACTGCCGCGCCCGATCATTCGCCGCGCCGAAGAGTTGCTCGCCGAATATGAAGCTCAGGGACGGCGGGCGCTCGAAGCCGGACGCCGCGTCGCCGAACGCCCCGGTGAATACGCCACGTCCTCACTTCGGGAGATCGCCGATCGGTTGAAGCGTCTGGACCCGAATCTCCTCACCCCGATCGAAGCGCTGACGATGCTCTACGAACTGAAGCGCGCGCTGGAAACTTCCGGGTCGGAGTGACCGCGGCGCTTCACTCGGCTTTCGTCGAGGGACCGGCGCGCAACACGGCGAGGAACGCCTCTTGTGGGATTTCGACGCGCCCAATCTTCTTCAATCGCTTCTTCCCCTCCTTCTGCTTCTCCAGCAGCTTGCGCTTGCGCGTGACGTCACCGCCGTAACATTTGGCGAGCACGTTCTTGCCGATGGCGCGCAGCGTCTCGCGGGCGATGACGCGACTGCCGATAGCGGCCTGAATGGGCACTTCGAAGAGCTGGCGCGGGATCAGCTCGCGCAGCTTCTCGACGATCGCCCGGCCCCGGGCATAGGCGTGATCGCGATGCACGATCACCGAGAGCGCATCCACCGGTTCCCCCGCGACCAGAATGTCCAGCTTCACCAGATCCGCCTCGCGATATCCGGCGAAGTGATAGTCGAGCGAGGCATAGCCGCGCGAGAGCGATTTCAAACGATCGTAGAAATCGAGCACGATCTCCGCCAGCGGCAGCTCATAGGTCAACAGCACGCGCGTCGGCGAGACGTATTCGAAGCGCTTCTGCACGCCGCGCTTCTCCTCCAGGAGCTGAAGGATCGGACCGACGGATTCGGCACTGGTCAGGATCGTCGCCTCGATGAGGGGTTCCTCGATCTTCGCAATCTGCCCGGGATCGGGCATCTTGACCGGATTCTCGATCTCCAGCACCTGTCCCGCGCGCGTCGTCACGCGATAGCGCACGCTGGGTGCCGTCGTGATCAGCTCCAATCCGAACTCTCGCTCCAGGCGCTCCTGCACGATCTCCATATGCAACAGGCCGAGGAAGCCGCAGCGGAAGCCGAAGCCCAGGGCCGCCGACGTCTCCGGCTCGAAGAAGAACGCGGCGTCGTTCAGGCGCAGTTTGCCCAAAGCCTCGCGCAACTCCTCATATTGCCCGCTCTCGATCGGATACAATCCGGCGAAGACCATGGGCTTGATCTCCTGAAAGCCGGGGAACGGCGCGACCGTCGGCCGCTCGGCCTCGGTGATCGTATCGCCGATTTTCACATCGGTGATCGTCTTGATGTTCGCGATGACGAAGCCGACCTCGCCCACGGAGAGCTGCTCGACACGACGCGGCTTGGGGGTGAAGACGCCCAGCTCCTCCACCTCGTACTCGCGCCCGGTCGCCATGAGCCGGAGGCGCTGCCCCACGCGTATCGTCCCCTCGATCACGCGCACCAGGACGACGACGCCGCGATACGCGTCGAACCAGGAATCGAAGATCAAGGCTTTCAACGGCGCTTCCGGATCCCCCTGAGGCGGCGGAATGCGCCGGATGATCGCCTCCAGGACGTCATCGGTGCCCAGGCCGAGCTTCGCGCTGGTGAGAATCGCCTGGCTCGCATCCAGGCCGAGAATGGTCTCGATCTGCTCGCGCGTCTTCTCCGGATCAGCTCCCGGCAGATCAATCTTGTTGATGACCGGGATGAGCTCCAGATCGTGCTCCAGAGCGAGATAAGCATTGGCGACCGTCTGCGCCTCGACGCCCTGCGAGGCATCCACCACCAGAAGCGCCCCCTCGCACGCGGCGAGACTGCGGGAGACCTCGTAAGTGAAATCCACATGTCCGGGCGTATCAATCAGATTCAGGATGTAGGTGCGCCCATCCTGCGCCGTGTACTGGAGGCGAACCGCGTGCGCCTTGATCGTGATCCCCCGCTCGCGCTCCAGGTCCATCGAGTCCAGGACCTGTTCGGTCATCTCCCGTTCGCTGAGCGCCCCGGTGCGCTCCAGGAGGCGATCCGCGAGCGTGGACTTGCCGTGATCAATATGAGCGATGATCGAGAAATTGCGGATGAGTTCGGGCCTGATCATCTCCGAAACTACCCGAAGGTATCGCGCGCGAGCATCGCGCCGCCGATGACGCCCGCCTGACCGCCGAGGAGCGACGCGACGATCTCACACTGAGCCGCCATGGCCGCGAACGCCCGCCGCTTGACCTCCGCGATGATCGGATTCAGAAGCAGCTCGCCGGCGACCATGACGCCTCCCCCCAACACGACCATGTCGGGATTGAGGAGGTTGATGACGTTAGCCACCGCGATCCCGATCCACCTCCCCGTCTGCTCCAGGATCATGAGCGAGAAATCGTCGCCGGTGAGCGCTTCGGTGGCGATGCGCTCGGGCGTCAGCTCCCCGGGCAGGGCCAGGCTCGAGAGCGAGGAGCTGCGGTCCCGGAAGAGTCGCTCGCGCGCGCGCCGGACGATGTTGGGACCGGAGGCGATCGTCTCCAAGCAACCGCGATTGCCGCATGCGCAGGGCAGGCCCTCCGGGTCCACGGTCATATGGCCGAATTCTCCAGCGAAACCGAGCGAGCCACGATAGAGTTTGCCCTCGCAGATGACCCCGGCCCCGATGCCCGTCCCCACGGCGATGTAGACCACGTTCGATCGGCCCCGAGCCGCGCCGCAGGTGAATTCCCCATAGGCGGCCATGTTCGCATCGTTCTCGACGAGCACCGGACAGCGCACCAGCTCCGCCACGGCTGCGGAGACATCCACCTTCACAAGCGCGGGCAGGTTCGGCGCCACCTCCACGCGTCGTGTCCTGGCGTTCACCAATCCCGGGACGCCCACGCCCGCGCTGCGAATCGGCCATCGGCGCTCGCTCGCCCGATCTCGCAAGCGCTCGACGGAGCGGCGCATCCCCTCCAGGACCACGCCCGGATCGTCGCCGATGGCCTCTTGGGTGATCTCACAGATCTCCCCGTCGGCGTTCACCAGCGCCGCTTTGACGGTCGTGGCGCTGACGTCCACGCCCATGTAGATGGTCCCGTCGTCCATAGGCCTTCCCGCTTCGGTTTCCGACACTATAGCAGAAGGCGTGAGCGCACGTCAAAACCTCCCCCCTTCGCCCTCTCGCTTCCGACCTCGCGAGTCTCGGCCTGATGACCTTGCGCGAATCGCCAGGTGTGATAAATTTACCACTTCGCGCGATGATTTCGCCATCGAGGGAGAGGGGCGACCGATGAGGACATACACGGGACCGGAGATCCGAAACATCGCCGTCGTCGGACATGGAGATGCGGGGAAGACCTCGCTCGTCTCCGCCATGCTCTTCGATGCGGGCGTCACCCCGCGATTGGGGCGAGTGGATGAGGGCACGACGGTGACCGATTATGATGAGGACGAGATCGAGCGCAAGATCACGCTGCACACGGCACTCGCCCACGTGGAATGGAAAGGGACGAAGATCAATCTTCTGGACACCCCCGGCTATCAAGCCTTCATCCATGACGCGCGCGGCGCCGTGCGCGTGGCCGATACGGCTCTGGTCGTCGTGGACGCCGTCGAGGGCGTCCAGGTGCAGACGGAGAAGGCGTGGAGCTATGCGGAGGAATTCGGCACCCCACGCGCCCTCGTCATCAACAAGATGGATCGCGAGCGGGCCGACTTCGAGGCCGCGCTCCACGCCATCGTGGAAGCGTTCGGACGCTCGGCCGTCCCTTTCCAGATCCCTATCGGGAGCGAGCGCGAATTCTCCGGCGTCGTGGATGTGATCACGCGTCGCGCGTATCTCTTCCCGAAGGATCTGAGCGGTACGTTCACCGAGACGGATCCGCCGGCGGAGCTGCGCGATCAGATCGAGGCGCGCCGGGAAGCGCTCATCGAGATGGTGGCCGAGAGCTCGGATGAGCTGCTGGAGAAGTTCTTCGCCGAGGGCACGCTCGCGGATGAGGACTTGCTCGCGGGCATTCGGAAGGCCATCTTGGAGAAGCGGCTCTTCCCCGTCTTCGCCACTTCGGCGTACTTGAACATCGGCGTGCAGCCGCTTCTGGATGCGCTGGTGCGCTACACGCCGGCGCCGACGGATTTCGGGAGCGTGCGCGGGCGCGCGGGGATCGAGGCCGATGCTCCCGTGATCGAGCGCCCGATCTCGGATGATGCGCCCTACTCGGCCTTCGTCTTCAAGACGATCGCCGATCCCTTCGCCGGTCGCATCACGCTCTTCAAGGTCTATTCCGGCATCATGCGGTCGGACATGACGGCTTACAACATCACCAAGGGCGTTCAGGAGCGCCTGGGGCCACTTCATGTCGTTCAGGGCAAGCAGCTCGAAAAGGTCCCCGAGCTGCATGCGGGCGACATCGGCGCCGTCACGAAGCTGCGCGAGACGCACACCAATGACACCTTCGCCGATAAGGCGGCGCCCATCGTCTACGATCCGATCACCTTCCCGCAGCCGGCCATCGCCTTCGCCATCGAGCCGAAGTCGCGCGCGGATGAGGACAAGCTCTCGGCGGCGCTGCATCGGCTCCTGGAAGAGGACCTGGCGCTGCGCTTCGAGCGCGATCCGCAGACGAAAGACTTCTTGCTCTCGGGGACCGGACAGCTGCACATCGAGACCGTCGTCGCGCGCCTCAAGAAGCGCTACGGCGTGGACGTGAATCTGAAGCTCCCGAAGGTGCCCTATCGCGAGACGTTCAAAAACCGCGTGGAAGCGCACGGGCGGCACAAGAAGCAGACGGGCGGGCGTGGACAGTTCGGCGACTGCGTCTGCGTCTTCGAGCCGCTGCCGCGTGGCGCGGGCTTCGAGTTCGTGGATAAGATCTTCGGCGGTGTGATTCCGCAGCAGTTCCGTCCGGCGGTCGAGAAAGGCATTCTCGAAGCCGCGCAGAATGGACCGCTGGCGGGCTATCCCGTCGTGGATTTCCGCGTCGAGCTGATTGATGGGCAGACGCATCCGGTGGATTCCGATGAGTTGTCCTTCAAGCTGGCGGGGATCAAAGCCTTCCGCATCGCTATGGAGAAGGCCAATCCCGTGCTGCTGGAGCCGATCATGCACGTGGAAGTCGTCGTCCCGCAGGAATGCGCGGGCGATGTCATCGGCGATCTGAACGCGCGGCGCGGCCGCATCCTGGGCATGGAAGCGCGCGGCAAGCAGCAGGTCATTCGCGCGCAAGTCCCGCTGGCCGAGATGCTCACCTATCAATCCACGTTGAATTCACTCACGGGCGCGCGCGGCACCTATACGATGGAGCTCTCGCATTACGACGAGGTTCCCCCTCACATCGCGCAGAAGATCATCGCCGAAGCCCGCGCTGAAGGTCGGGTCAAAGCTGAGGAGGAGTGACGCCCCTGGCGCGCGCCGACCGAAGGGACGCGGCATGCCGCGGACGCTGCTCGTCGCCACGAGAAACCGCGGGAAATGGATGGAGATCCGGGAGCTGCTCGCCGATCTCCCGCTGGAGCTGATCCCCCTGGATGCTCTCTCTCACCTCCCCGAGGCCGTCGAATCCGGGCTCTCGTTTGAGGAGAACGCGCTGCAGAAAGCTCGCTTCTTCCACGAACGGACGGGATGGCTCACGGTCGCCGAAGACTCCGGTCTGATCGTGGAGGCGCTCGGGGGCGCCCCAGGTCTTCTGTCCGCTCGATACGGGAGGAACGACGCCGAGCGCATCGCCCGATTGCTCGCCGAGCTTCGCGACGTCCCCCCCGAACGACGCGCGGCCCGCTTCGTCTGCGTCGCCGCGCTCGTCGGTCCGGGCGTCGAGAGGACCTTTCGCGGCGAAGTGGCGGGTCGGATCCGGACCGCACCGGTGGGGACCGGCGGCTTCGGATACGACCCCATCTTTGAATACCCCCCGCTGGGCAAGACATTCGCCGAACTGACGCGCGCGGAGAAATCCGCCGTCAGCCACCGCGGTCAGGCCTTCCGTCAGCTCCGGGACTTCCTCCGACAGCACCTGGGAATCGCCCCTTGAGACGCTCTCCCTCTTCAGAAGGCGAGGCACGTGAAGAGGGGGTCGCTCAATTCCCCCAGTCCCGCTTATAGCGGAAGTCATGGCCGATGGACCGCGAGGAGATCTTCGGGCACAGAGGCGTCCGCCGCTTGAACTGAGATCGGCGTACCATCTCCGCGACTCGGCGCACCAACGCCTCATCATGGCCGTCCTCGACGAGCGCCTCCAGGGGCCGACGCCGATCCACCAGCTCGACCAGCAGGGCATCGAGCACCTCATAGGTGATCCCCAACTCCTCCTCATCCGACTGGCCGACCCAAAGGTCGGCCGTCGGGGGCTTTTCCAGAATGCGCGCCGGAACCCCGAGATACTGCGCCAGCCGCCGCACTTCGGTCTTATAGAGATCGCCGAGGGGCCACATCGCGGCCGCCATATCGCCGTAGATCGTCCCATATCCCACGAGCAGCTCGGTCTTGTTGCTCGTCCCAATCACCAGAGCGCGCAACGCTGCCGAGAGATCGTACAGCACCAACATCCGCATGCGCGCCATCGCGTTCCCACGTCGAATGCGATCGGCATCCGGGAAGTGCTCGAAATACGCGTCCACCATCGGCGTGATCTCGACCCGAATCGTCCGAATCCCCAATTGATCGGCGACCATCTGCGCATCGGCCACGCCGGCGGGATCGCTCGTCCGATAGGGCATGAGCACGCCGTAGGTATTCTCCGGCCCCAACGCCCGCGCCGTCAGGTGCGCGACGACCGAGGAGTCCAATCCCCCGGAGAGGCCGAGCACACCGCGCTCGAACCCCACCTTCGTCACCTCCTCGCGAATGAACCGGACGAGTAATTCCGCTGCCAGAGCGGGATTGAAATCCTCAAACGCCATCTCCGATCCGCGCTCACGATCCCTCGTCCGAGGGGGCAAGATGATGTCGTCTCGCATAGATGCGCTTCAGCTCGCGCAGGACCAAATCCAGGCGCTCATCGCGCAAGAGGGGATAGAACAAGCGAGCGCGACGGATCTCCCCCACGTCCACCTCGCCGACGAGCAACGTTTCGTCCAGTGCGGGAGCGCTCGCGCTCGGGCGCCCGAACGGATCCACGATCATTGACCCTCCGGCGAATACGGCGCCGTCCTCGAATCCCACGCGGTTCACATACACGACGTAGACCATGTAGGCTTGCGCGGCGGAACGGGTGATCGTCTCCCACGCCTCGATGCTGCCGAGCTTGCCCTCGCCGCGCACGCCACGTCCCGGACCGGCCGAAAGGCAGAGGAGGATCTGCGCCCCATCTTGCGCCAGGAGATACACCGACGAGGGATGCCACATGTCCTCGCAGATGAGCATCCCCATGCGCCCCCATCGCGTGCCGAAGGCGCGCAGGGTGTCGCCCGGGGCCAGGTATCGCCCCTCGTCGAACATCCCATAGGTCGGCAGATAGAGCTTGCGATGGACGTGGAGGATCTCCCCACGGCTCACGTACACCGCCGCATTGAAGAATCGAAAATCCTCCCCGACCTCGATGCAGCCGAAGGCGAGATCCATCCGATGCCGCAGGCTGGCCTCGCGCAACGCCGCCACAACCTCCGAGCGCGCGGGCTCAAGCGCCACATCGGGGACCAAATCTTCCAGGTAATACCCGGTGAGGGAGAGCTCGGGGAAGACGATCAACTCCGCCCCCTGCTCCGCCGCGCGCGCGATCGCCTCCAGATGAAGCGCGAGGTTGCGCGCCACATCGCCCAGCGAGGGCCGAATCTGTGCCAGCGCGATCCGGAACCGCATGCGCGCTCTCCGGACTCACCGAATCTCCAGGTCCTGGCTCAGGACGAGGCGGAAGCGCGTTCCCGGGCGCAGCGAGATGTCCTCGCCCGGAAGCGTGATCTCCGTCGCTCCGGATTCGCGCGTCGAGACCTTCATCAGCTCGACGCTCTCGCGTCGCACCCCTCGTCGGGAAGGCTTCCCCTCAGGAATCCCCGGATCCGGAATCCGGCGAATGCTGATCCCACCGGAGATTTCGATGCGCGGCCCGCGACGCGGCTCTCCGCCGGTCGTCTCCGTCGGGACCATCTCCTTCGGCGGAGGCGGCGGCTCCAGCGCCTTCACCCGCAGGGCGATGGGAAGCGCGCGCGCCCCCAGGGAGACCTCGCGGAAGCGCACGACGAGCGTCGAGAAATTCCCCTCCTCATCTTGCTCCGCTTTGGCCACACCGAGGATCCGCGCGCCCCGCGGCAAGACCTCTCGCCCACCGACGAGGATCGTCTGCGCCAGGCGAAGGACAAACCGTCCCTCTTCCCCGATCAGGCGCGTATCCAAATCCTCCTCCAACTCCGCCACGAATTCGGTCCCCGCCGGGATGACGGCCCGTTGAGCGGCGATGACCATCCCGAGGATCATCACGGAGAGAAGCCCCGCGACGCCGCCCCCGAGACGGATGGAATGGGTTCGAGCGATCGTTCCCATAACTCCCTCCCGACGCTCACTGAAAGCCGTAAATCTTCAATCGGAACTCATCGCTGACCAGCTTGATCTCGGGGCGAATGCCCGAGAAGCGTTGGGCGACATGCAACAGCCTCGGCACTCCCCCGGTCACGGTCTCCAGTCCGTAGTACGGGCTCTTGAAAATCGCCTTCAGCCGAGGATGGGGAGCGTTGACGATGCCGTAGCAGATGGGATCGAGGGCGACCCCGTTTGTGCGCATCGGATTGATCAGCTCGATGCGATCGTCGAAAATGAGCAACCGCGTCACCTGGTCGCGCGCGCTGTAATCGCGATGCACCAGGGCGTTGGTGAGGGCTTCGAGCACCGCCGCGCGGGGATAACTCGCGCGCGGCGCGACCGGGGATTGCCCCGACCATCGGCGCGGCGGACGCTCCTGCAGCAAATCCGTGTAGCGCTCCACGAATCGCAACGCCCGTTCATAGACGCTGGCGAGATTCCCCACGATCTCCTCTCGCTCGACGATGGGATCGGTGACGTTCACACCGCCGAAGCGCGTCGCCACGATGCCGCTGCGCGGCAGGTGCGCCGCGACCCGCTCATCCTTCCCGAAGAGCAACAGCCCGGCGAGCGTCGGGACGCTCTCGTGCTCGAACGCGACCGCCAACTGCAGGTAATGGATCATGACCTCGTCCACAGGATACCCATGCTCCTCGAACTCGCTCAGGTCCCCCCCGCGCAACGCCCGCACGTAGCTCCAGAAGACGGCCTCATCAATATCGTCCAGCGTCGCCGTGGTGATCGGCAGCAACTCGAAGCCGTAGGAGTGGCGGGGATCATACATCTCGGCGATCTCTTCGGCCGTCGCCTCTCGCTTGGTCGAGCCCACGCGCACGTAGCACCGATGGTCGAACGTCCGGTAGGGCCGATGCGGGCCGCTCACTTCCAGCGCCACGATGCGCTTGCCATTGTCGAAGGCGATCTTGTTGATCCGCGGGCGAATCGGCGGGATGACGAGTCGCCGGCAAACGTCAATGAGCTGCTGTTCGACCCACTCGGGATCATCCACCCCCTCGACGCGCCGATTATCGTTCACGCCGATGATGATGAACCCCCCGCCCGAGTTGGCGAGCGCGACGATCTCCGCCGCGAGCTTCTCCGGGTTGTTCAAGCGCACCTTGAACTCGACGTAGCTGTCCTCCCCACCCTGGATGAGGGTGAGCAGCTCGGTTCGATCCAGCAGGACGTGCTCCTCGAAATAGTGCTGCGCGAAGAAGGAGCGCGTGGAGCTGGGCACATGCCGGTTGCGGAATCGTCTCCTTCCCATGAGCCGCCCTCGCGCCCGAAGACGCGCCATCGAGCGCGACCCGCCCGACAGCGCCTCCGGTGGAATGTCCATGCTGCGTGCACAGGGAGAATATACACGATCTCCGACCGCAGGCGCAAAAGGTTTCTCTGCGAGGGGGGCAGGAGTCTCGAAGCGCGAAGACGCGCCGCGCGATTCGCCTGCTCACCGCGCGATCTCCGAATACGGTCGGCGGAGGTAGCGACGCGCTTGCTCGTGCGCGTCCAGCACATTCTCCCGTCGGAGGACGAGCTGATACTGGGCTTGAGCGGCCCGACGCTCGCCACGAAGATCGAGGATCTGGCCGATGCGGAGATGGGCCAGCGTCTTCAGATCCGCATGAGCGTCCTCCATGGCGACGAGGCGGCGAAAATGATGGAGCGCCGCCTGCTTGTACCCACTCCGAAAGAGCGCCTCGGCATACTGATAGCGGATCAGATCGTGGTTCTCTTGATAGGCCGGCTGCGCGAGCAACGCCTCGAACGCGCGAACGGCCTCGGCCCGCTCCCCGATTCGCATGAGCAGGTTCGCGCGCTCCACCCCGAAGAGGTAATTGCGGGGATATCGGGCGATCAACTCATCGAGCACGCGGCGGGCATCCGAGAATCGCCCCTCGCGATAGTAGACGGCGATCAGGAGCGTGCGGGCGTCATCGGCCACATATTTGCCCGCGCGCGCCGCTTCCTCCAGTTGCTCAATCCCGCGCTCGCGGCTCCCGCGAATCCCTCCCAGGGCGAGCAGGATCTTCGCGGCCAGGGGCAGGCTCCCGACGATATACTCGTAGAGGCCGACGGTGAGCAGGGCATCGGCGAACTGAGGATCGCGACGCAGCACCTCCCGATGTTCCTTCACGGCGCGAAAGCCGTTGCGCAACGCCGAGAAGAACTTGCGGAGGACGGTCGCCTCATACCCGGCCAGCACGGCGTACGCCGCACCCAGGAAATAGCGAGCTTCGACATCGGCCTCGTCCGCGCGCAGTCGCGCTTCGGCCTTCTCGATCGCTCGCTCGATATACGCGCGAAATCGCCGCTCCTGTTCCTCATCCGCGCGCTCCTCCGATTGCGCATAGAAAGCCGGATTGATGTAGATGCCCGTCTGAAGCCGCCGCGTGCGATTGAGCCAATCAATCCACGCATGCGTGGCCAGGTAGAGATAGCCCGCCGGATGTTCGGGGAAGTCGGCGGCGAGCCGCTCGAAGCACCGGCGCGCCTGTTCGTAGTCCAAGTTGTAGAAGGCCTCGAACCCCGCGCGGCGCAACGCCTCGAACGACGCCGACTCCTGCACGACGCTCGGCGCAGGAAGTGGAGCCGCGACCGCGCACCTCCCTATCGCCCCGAGGAAGACCCGCATGGGAGCGAGCGCCAGCAGGAGCGCCGCGCCGATGATCCGCGCACGCATACTGATCACCACAGTTGACTATTGTACCACCGCGACGACGCGCGAGGAACGACAACCCGAAGGGCCCGAGGAACGACCTCGAACTCGACCGGCAGCGTGCCCGCCAACTCGCCATCCACCTGGAAGGGGATCGCCATCTCGGGGTCGGCGTACGCGCGCCCCCGCTGCACGCTCACATAGAGGACACCGGGTTGATGAATGTGCCATCCGAGAAAGGCCAACGGCAGGTAGAAGAAGAGGTAGAGCAGTCGGCTCCGGCTCGTGATCACACAGGCGCGCAGTTCTTCGGAATCCGGGCGGGCATCCGGCGCCATACGAATCCCTCCGCCATAGCTCGGCACATTGGCGATCGCGGCGAACGTCGCGCGGATGCGGTGATCGCCCAGCTCCAGCGTGAACATCGGCGCCTTCCACATGAACAAATGCTTCACGCCGGCCACCCAGTAGGCCAGAAGGCCAAGGTGTCGCTTGAGCCACGGATTCACCTCGCGCACGATCGAAGCGTCCAGCCCCATGCCGACCATCAGGACGAAGTATCGGCCATTGGCCCGGCCGAGGCTCAGGCAGCGGGTGTGATGCTCGGCGATCATGCGCACCACATCGGGCAGACGACGAGGAAGGCCCAGCACCTCAGCCAAGACATTGGCGGTGCCCGCGGGCCAGAGGGCCAGGGTGACCGGCTCGCCGACGATCCCTTGCAGGACCTCGTTCACCGTCCCATCGCCGCCTCGGACGATGAGACATTCCGCCCCCCCAGAGATGGCCTGGCGGGCGAGGCGCGTAGCCTCACCGGGCACCGATGTCGTGAGCACGTCCAGAGCGATGCCCTGCTCGGCGAGCATCTGCCGGAACTGCGCGATCTGCTCATGCGCCCCCTTTTGACGCCCTGCCGCGGGATTGTTGATGAGAACGGCGCGCGTGAGGGGAGACCCCAGAGGATCGGACCGCCGAAATCGCCGCGAGAGCCCATCCCTCATTCGAGGCGATAGTTGGGCGCTTCTTTGGTGATGATCACGTCGTGCACGTGACTCTCGCGCCATCCGGCCGGCGTGATCCGAATGAAGCGCGCCTTCTCCTGAAGCTCCCGGATCGTGCGACAGCCGCAGTAGCCCATGCCGGCGCGCAGCCCACCGACCAATTGCTCGACGATCACCGCCAACGGTCCCTTGTACGGGACTTTGCCCTCAACCCCCTCCGGCACGAGCTTCCCGCGCTCGGGCGTTTGCTGGTACCGATCGCTACTGCCGGCCATCATGGCCCCGAGCGACCCCATCCCC
>BEHK01000054.1 GCA_002898775.1 bacterium HR08
AACTCCACCGTGCCGGGTCGGGCGGGGTCTTCCGGGTCAGGGAGGATGCGCTTGATCCATTTGCCCGTCAGGTTGGAAAGCGTCTCCGCCAGGTCGATGTCGGGATAGAGTCGGCTCAGGTCCACCTTCACCGTGCCCTGCTCCAGGTTGACCTCCAGTGCTGCCAGCCCCTTCAGGTTGAAGAAGGCTGTGACTACATCCAGCCGGGGGTCCTGCCCCTGGTCCAGAACCTGCCGAAGTATGTCTGCCAAGCGGTGGCGGGCGTTGTCAATGAGGTCAGGAATCACGTTCATGGCTCGCTTCTCTCACGGTTTTACTGGGCTCGCCGGGCACACATCGGCACCACCTGCACGGGCTGCCAGACCACACCTCCTCTTCGGGGTTTCCGCCCGTGCGATCGGGGTTCTCCCGGTCCAGATGCCAGCGCATGGGATTGGTGGCGATGTATTCACGGATGCGTCGCAGGGCGTCTTCGGTGCGGATGATGTGTTCGTAATAGTTGCGTTGCCAGACGGGCGCGCCGGGCGTGCCCCGCAGGGCATTCATGCGCTTGGTCGTGATGGATTTGAACTGTCCGATGATGGCGCCGATGGAACACGACGCCGGCCCCCGCGGCGGGTATCCCGTAGGGGCGACCCGGCGGGTCGCCCCTTGGGCGACGCACCGCGTCGCCCCTACCCCTTGGGCGACGCGACGCGTCGCCCCTACATCGTCGTCGATAATCCAAATGATCCCGTGTACATGATTGGGCATGACCACGAATTCATCATCGAACAAACGCACATATGGGCGGATCTGCGCGGTTCTGAACCATTCCACGCGGACGATCTCGCCCAGCGCATTCAGCCGCATCTCCCCCTCCACCACCTCGCCGAAAAGGCATGCCCGGTCGTGGGTGCAGAGGGTGATAAAGTAGGCCCCCCGCTGTGTGTAATCATATCCGGGCAGGCGAATACTGCGCCGATGGTGCTTTTCCGGGTCGTAGGGCATGATTACACACTCCTCGCCCTCACCAGCCGGTCTTTCACCAACCGCGCCACTACCAGATAAGCCACTGATCCCGCTTCCATAGTTACACTGCTCCGGTTTGAAGGGCCCCCCGTCCCTCTTCGGAGATCTCCCAGACCCCGCGGGGAGAATCGCCCTTCATCAGGCCCTCACGAACCAGGGTGTTCCGGCACCACTGGGCGGTGTTGCGCCAGCGGATGGTTTTCGGATCGGAGGGCAGGGGCTTGTAGTCGTGCGGCGTCAGTCTTCCCTCCATCTTTTTCTCAACTCGGTCCAGCACCTCGCTCATGGGGGCCCGACCACCGAGTTCGACCAGCACCTCTAAGATCAGGCGCCGGAAGGCATCCTCAGGTGTGCGCAGACCGCGGGGGAGCGGCTTTTTCCGACGGCCCCGCCGTTTGGATGGCCGTACCATGCCTGCGAAAACTCTATCCCACTCTTTCTGAAGCGCCTTGACCTTCTCCCGAAATTCCGCCAACCGGGTCGCGGCCTCGATCACCCGTTGAGCCGCCTCGTAGTTGCCCGACCGAAAGGCATCTGCCCCCTCGTCATTCAGGCGGTTAGCCACCCCCTCGATTTCTTCCAGCAGAATCTCAAAGGCAATGTGCACTTCGTTTCTGTCCACGCCACCCTCCTTACACGCTCCTTGCCTTCACCAGCCGGTCCTTCACCAGCTGGGCCACCGCCCGGTAGACCTCCAGGCGTCCTTCAGGGGCATCATCACCTCGTAGTGGCAACTCGCCGGGTCGCCACTACTTTGATGCGCATGAGGTTGATGTCGCCCGATTCCCCTTCCACGGGCGCGCCGATGAAGAGGCTTTTGAGGACATCAAAGAATCTTTGCTCCTTCGCCCTCATGGCCGGTTGGCTCCTTTGTCCCCTTCGTCCTCCGAGGCGGAAGTCTTCAACGCCCTCGCGCTTCTCAACGTGCCGATGGCGACATCGTGGCATCCCAGCCCCTCCGCGCCGAATGTGTGGCGAGATTATAGCACACCGCGCGCGCTCGCTCACAAAGCGCTTGCCGCACGCCCCCCTCGGCGATGTTGCGGGACCATCCGGGCGATCGCTCGCTGAAACATTGGCGGATGGGCGCCTGTTCACCTCCTCCCGACTGCGGTTTTGCCCCTCGGTCGCGCAAGCGCTCGGTTCAGATTCGCCGGATGGGCGGGGATTGCGCGCGAAGCAGCTCCTCGACCTCGGCGCGGGTGGGCATCGAGGGTTGCGCACCTTCCTTGGTGACGGCGATGGCCCCGCAGGCGTTGGCGAATTTGACAGCGGAGAAGAGATCCATGCCTTCGCTCAAGGCGACGGCCAGACCTCCGGTGAAGGCATCGCCGGCCGCCGTACAATCCACGGCTTTCACCTGGAAGGGCGCGGCGTGGAAGATTCCAGCGCGCGTGGCGATCACGGCTCCCTCTCCGCCCAACGTGACGACGACGCAGCCGACGCCTCGATCGAGTAAGGCGCGCGCCGCTTCCCGCGCGCTCTCCAGATCGGTGATCTTCCGGCGACTCAGCTCGGACGCCTCATGCCGATTCGGGGTGATCACATCGGCGCGCCGCAGCAGCTCATCCTCGAGCGCGCGAGCGGGAGCCGGATTCAAGATCACGCGCAATCCGTAGTCGCGAGCGGCTGTGGTGACGGCTTCGACGATCTCCAGGGGGATCTCCAACTGCAGGATCACCGTCGTGTGGGGATGACACGTTTGGAAGAGGTTCCGAAAATAAGGGGCTCCTCGTGTCGCCCACTGGCGATTCGCACCGGGGGCGGTCGCGATGGCGTTCTCGCCCGATTCGTCCACCATGATCAGGGCGACGCCCGTGTGCGCATCCGGAATCCATTCGACGAGGGAGACATTGACCCCCCCGCTGGCGAGGCCCTTGATGACCATCGCGCCGAAATCATCCGTCCCCACATTTCCGATGAGCCGCACCTTTCCTCCCAAGCGCGCCACGGCCAGCGCCTGATTGGCTCCTTTCCCACCGCCGAACACCTTGAAGTTGTATCCGGAGACGGTCTCTCCAGGTCGCGGCAGGCGCGGCACGCGAATGACCAGATCGGCGTTGATGCTCCCCACGACGATGACATCCGAAGCCGCTGGCATATCCCCTCAGCTCCCGACTGGCTCACGCATCGAACCATAATTCTATCCCTCGGCGAGTGCGACATCCACACACGCGAGCCGTCCGAGAAGCCGAGATGTGGGAAGCCGAAGGGGAGCCTCGCCCTATTCTTTAATTGGAAGATGCGGCGATTCACGGAGACAAGCGCTCGGTCCGCGCCAGTTCCCTCACAGGGATCGTCCGATTAGGGGATAGCTCGAGTTGGCCCCGGGATTATCGGAGCGTGAGCATGGTGACGACCCGAACGGGTCGGCCGTCAACGAGAAACGGCTCGAACTCCCACTGCTGCATCCGCGCTTCCACTTCTGCGTCGCGCCGCCCGTCATCGGTGAAGGCGAGTGTTCGGACGACTCGACCGGTCTCATCAATCCCCAGGATCACGCGTCGCACCTCTCCGGCTTTGATCCCCAGTTCCACCTTCTTACGCACCACCAGGCGGCACCAGGGTACGGCATATTCTCCAGGCTCCGAAAGCGGAATGACTTTGTCCTCCATCCAGTCCCGAAATACCGCTCGCATCGCCGTCTCCGCGACCGTTCGCGATCCGATTCCGAGCCGACCGTCTGAGAACGAGAGCGGCTCGCGCAATGAGGCGTCAAGGACTGCATGGCCATTCACCACCCAGTGTACCCGAACTCCCTCCGGCACGGAGATGTCCAGAAAGACGACTCCCCGCAAGGCGATTGGACGTCGAAACACGATTTCAGCTCCGCGAACCTCAAGTGTTTCTTCCGGCAGGGGGGCATATGACAAAGGAAATAGGGAGGAGAGCCGAGAGCCTCGAGCCCCTCTCCGGAATGGCACGCCGTGATAGACGCCTCCGATGATCTGCACGTCCTTCCCCTGACTTCGGACGACGATCAGGTCATCCTCGGCCATCCCCTCGCACAAGAGGCGGATTGCTTCCGCGCCCTTGACCTCAATCCGCTTGGACAACAGCCTGCCACTTCTCTGAAAGGTCCGCGCGGGCACCTCCTGAGCCTGAGCCAAGAGCGGGGTCAAAAAGAAGCTACCGGCGAGGCCAAGCCCGATAGTCCACCTCCAGTAACGGAGAAGGCTCTCACGCAGCATGTCTCACCTCCGTCAAAGGAATTCGGTCTTGATCGAGGCGTCTTTGCGATCACCTCGATTTCACCCCTCTAGGCATGCCGGGCCGAGACATCCCCCCGTATATAGCCAACTGCTCGAATAGACGCAAAACGTCGCCCAGCACGTCATCATACAGAAGTCTGGACCGAGGATCGAGCCGCAAAACTCGGTCATGGTCAGATCGAAACAGCTCTCAGATACCGGCTCGATCTCAACCCAATATGTGCAACTCTGCCCTCCTGGGCAAGAACCAGCATGAGATGGCCTTCCGATCGGGAAGCTGATCAGAGCCGCCAGGATCACTCCGATGACCACGCGGCGTCGGAGAAGCTCCCACGTCATGTGTCAACCTCCTCAAGGTCGTCTCACATTCATTGACGGCCCCAAGTATACTGTCTGTCTGTCAAGCCTGTTTCTTTGCGCCGGTGGCCGGCGCGAGGATGGGGGGCCTGAAACGCGTGGCCGCCCGCACCAGCTCCATGCACTCCCGACGCATCCCCGGATCCAATCCCGCCGTCGGCTCATCCAGCAGCAGCAAATCCCCCTCGAGTTCCACTCCACCGCCAGCACCAACTTCCCTCGCACCCCCTTGTACAACTCCAGCACCTCCTACCCCTCACTTCACCCCCATCCAGCCCAAACTGCCGCATCAACGCCTCAGCCTGCCTCCCCTCCCACTCGGATAGAACGCCGCACATCCCTCACCCGCACTTGCCGAAACAACGGGGTCTCCTCCAGAAAAAAATCCCATCCGCTGCTTGATCTCCCACCTCATGCCCCGCCCACTCCCCCCCATATCGTATCCGCCCTCATTCGAGGCGAACCTTCAAGCGCCGGAATCTGCTTTTGCTCACAAGGGCGTACGAAGTCAACAAAATCCCAGATCGGAATTCAGGACAGCTTGAACTGTCGGAAGAGGTTCAGGATTAGGATGGCAAGCACAAAGTGGACACCGGCAACAGCGGCTGGGGTGAATCCATACAGCAAATTTCCGAAGACCAGTGCCAGCAAAAGGCCGAAGACGGTGCGGTCGGGAATCGCCGGCTTCGCGCGATGGAGACGGCTCAGCAAGGACCCGATAAGCCCCCACGCTGACAGTTGCACGACGGCGGAGACGATGAAGAAGAATGCGGTGGGCCAGGACACGGGGAGTTTCCTATCACCCCACAGGGATATCCATCCGTGCACTCCAAGCACCACCGAGGCTATGAACAAGCCGTATCCAATGATGCCATGTGCTCGTGGGCTCACTTCAGATCCTCCTTGTCAGAAGCAACGCGGGGCCCGCATGAAGCAACAGGCGAAGTCGCAGAAACACGCTGGCCCACACGTCCGATTGCAACACAATTCGTCCAAAGAGCACGGAACCAGAAGTGTGCAGTGTACCGCACAACACGCCAGACAACAAAGCTCATCCAGCAGGCCTCCCTCGTCTAAAGTGAACCCGATCTGAACCTGGTAAGATGGAATGGTGATCGCAGGCTCATTCGCCCGGGGCATCCGCCGTAATCTTGTGATCTGTCCGTTGATGATGAGCCAGGGATGGTCAAAGGACAAAACGAGAACCTCTTCGGCGACGACAATGATCGCCGCCCTTCGGTCCGCCCCCAGGGTCGCTACCTCCCAAAGCTTGTGAAGCCTATTCCGCACTGGATCGAAGAGGAAGGCCCTGACCCACCCTTGTTCCGGGCGATAGTTGATCAGGTACACGAGAGCTTCGCTCAGGGCATGGCGAACCTCAGCAGCCCATATCTGGCCCGGTAAGGGAGGAAGGCGATCGCTTTGTAAATTTGCAAAAGCTGGCGATCCCCCAAAGGGGACCTGATGTGGCTCTGCAACCATCAGAGCAAGATCGTGACGCTTCGGAACGGGTGCGTTCATCGGAGCCATATCGGCCTGCAGGGGAAAAAGAGAGGGATCGATAGCGATCACGATCACCCCCAGGGTCACGCCGCGTCGGAGAAACTCTCGCATCATGTGCATGGCCTCTCCCTCATCAAGTCGTCTGACATCTACCTTGGCGGCCCCAAGTATACTGTCTGTCTGTCTGTCTGTCTGTCTGTCTGTCTGTCAAGCCTGTTTCTTTGCGCCGGTGGCCGGCGCGAGGATGGGGGGCCTGAAACGCGTGGCCGGAGGGGTGTGCCGGGCCACAGGCGGGCTTCTCTCCGCTCGCTCATCCGCGCGGGCTTTGGGGGAACGCTCGGAGCTTGGCGAATCGAGAGACTTGCGCTACGATTGCCCAGCCTATTGCTATGGCACAGGCAATTTCGATGCTTGATCCGTGGGGAACGGCCATGGAGATCTTGAGAGTCGTGGCGGCCATTCAAGGCGTCTATGGGGTGCTGAATCTGCTCGGTGGGGTCTTCGCCGATGCGTATGGTCTTCCCATGAAACCGCAGCTTGGATTCGCTCTGGTGGGCTTCGCCCAGCTGGCGTCGGCCGTCGGACTCTGGCGTTCGCGCCGATGGGCCGCAGTTGTGGCGCTTCTCACGCTCATTGCGCTCAGCGCCCTGGCCCTGTATACGGACCTCGCCCTCTCGAGGGGCCTCCAGATCGTAGATCATCTCATTCGCGCGGCGATCGGGGCGGGGATCGCCGCTCTGATCCTCGTCCGGTGGAAATACCTGGATTGAGCCGCGTCCTCTGCGATAGGATTATGAGCGTTGAGGTCTCAGGCGAGGGGGGAGGAACGATGAAGCATGTTTACGTGAGTGAGATCGCCCACTACGTGGGCCAGGAAGTCGTCCTGAAGGGATGGCTTTACAACAAGCGCTCCAGCGGCAAGATCATGTTCCCGCAGATTCGGGATGGCTCCGGGATCATCCAGGGCGTCGTCCTCAAGGCGAACGTTCCCGAGCGGGTTTGGGAGGCCTTGGATCATCTGCCGCAGGAGTCCTCGCTCATCGTGCGCGGCACGGTCCGGGAGGAGAAGCGCGCGCCCGGCGGATATGAGATCGAGATTCACGATGCGGAGATCGTCAGCGTCGCCGAGCCCTATCCGCTCGGCAAGAAGGATCACGGGATCGAATTCCTCCTGGACCATCGGCATCTCTGGCTGCGCTCGCGCCGACCGCATGCCGTCCTGAGGATTCGGCATGAGGTGATTCGCGCCATCCGCGATTTCCTGGACTCGAACGGCTTCGTCCTCTGCGATGCGCCGATCTTCACGCCGGCCGCCTGCGAAGGGACGACCACGCTCTTCGAGGTCAACTACTTCGAGGACCAGAAGGCCTATCTCACGCAATCGGGCCAGCTCTATATGGAAGCCGCTTGCATGGCCTTCGGGAAGGTCTATTGCTTCGGTCCCACGTTCCGAGCGGAGCGCTCTAAGACCCGGCGCCATCTGACGGAGTTCTGGATGGTCGAGCCGGAGGTCGCCTATGCGACGTTGGAAGATATCATGGAGCTGGCCGAACAGTTGGTGGCCTTCATCGTCGAGCGCGTGCTGCAGCAGCGGCGTGCAGAGCTGGAGTTGCTCGAGCGTGATCTCTCTCGATTGGAGAACGTACGTCCCCCGTTCCCCCGATTGCGATATGACGAGGCCGTTGAGCGCCTCCGAGAGGGCGGCTTTGAATTCTCCTGGGGGGACGATTTCGGTTCGCCTCATGAGACTTATCTCTCCGAGCAGTTCGACAAGCCGGTGATGATCCATCGGTATCCGGCGGCCGTGAAAGCCTTCTATATGGAACCGGATCCGGAGCGTCCGGAACTCGCGCTCAGCGTGGATGTGCTCGCTCCGGAAGGGTATGGGGAGATCATCGGTGGGGGGCAGCGGATCGCGTCACTAGAGCTTTTGCGCGAGCGTCTCCGTGAGCATCGCCTTCCGGAGGAAGCCTTCGATTGGTATCTGGACCTCCGGCGGTATGGCTCCGTTCCCCATTCCGGTTTCGGATTGGGGATCGAGCGCACGGTGGCGTGGATTTGCGGACTGGAGCATGTGCGCGAGGCCATCCCCTTCCCCCGCATGCTCTATCGCTTGAAGCCCTGAAGGAGCGCACCATGAACCGTCCCGTCATTTCCATCTTCGGGGGTTCGCGATGCTCCCCTCAGGACTGGGAATACCAGGAGGCCGAGCGGCTGGGCCGGTGCCTGGCCGAGGCCGGCTACATCGTTTGCACGGGCGGATATGCGGGGGTCATGGAGGCGGCCAATCGGGGAGCCCGACTCGCGGGAGGAGAGTCGTGGGGAGTCACGGTCGAGATCTTCCCGGATCCGCCGAACCCTTATCTCTCGCGCGAGATCCGCACGCGCGATTTGCTGGAGCGATTGAAGGTCGTCAATGAATTGGCACAGGGGTTCATCGCTCTGCGCGGGGGGATTGGGACGCTCGCCGAGGTCGCGCTCTTTTGGAACCTGGCGCTTCTGGATCAGGTGAGTGCGAACAAACCCTTGATCTTGCTCGGCGCCTGCTGGGAGCCGATCGTGGCCGACGTCCTCGAACATCTGGCCTTTCGGCCGAAAGACCTCACGGCTATTGTCTCGGTCCATTCGGCGGAAGACGCCGTGCGGGAGATCAGCCGCCGCGTGCCTTCTGACGTGCTGTGAGGAGGAGCGATGCCTGACCTCATCCGGTCTCACGTGAAGACGATGGCGCGCGAGGCCTCTCTGCAGGGAGGAGGTGATCTCCCTTCCGGGGCAACCTTTCGCACCTGGTGGGTTCGCTTTCTGGAAATGGCCGACGTCCGACCCGGCGCGCGCGTGCTCGACATCGCGTGGAAGACGTCCAGCATGGCCTTGCATCTGCTCCGCATGGTCGAGCCGGGAGGGAGGATCGTCTGCCTCAGCTTCAGTGAAGAGCAAATGGAGCGCCTGCGCGCCGAGGCGCGACGCTTCGGTCTGGCCGTGGAGGGCAAGATCGAGTGGCGCGTGGCCACACTCCCGCAATTGCCGTTTGAGGACGCGCAGTTCGATGTGATCAATTGTGCGGCGGGGGTACGTCATCTCCAAGTCCCACTGCTGGCGCGCGAGGCCTATCGCGTGCTCGCCGAGCGCGGTCGGCTCGTCCTCACCGAGCGCCTCTTGTCGGGGACGCCGCGCGATCGGCTCTTTGTGAGCGTCCGACGAGCCTTCTACCGCTACGTCCGCCGAGACCCGGAGGAGGCGGCTGCGGTCTTCTATACGGCTGATCACTTGGCCGAGCTGTTGCAGCAGGCCGGCTTCGCGCAGATCTTCATTCGCGGCCTGGAGCGCCCGCGCTTCGGCGGGTCCCTCGTCCTCTCGCTCGTGCGCGCGTGGAAAGGTGCCGAAGGATGAAACGACCGATTAAGATCATCGGCGTCCCGATGGACCTCGGCGCGAATCGCCGCGGCGTGGACATGGGACCCTCAGCTTTGCGGATTGCGGGCCTGCAATCGCGCTTGGCCCAACTCGGCTATGCGGTGGAGGACCTCGGGAATATTCCCGTCAACATCCCGGAGGTCCTGCGCGTCGCCGACCCGCGCGCGAAATATCTGGCCGAAGTCGCGGATGTCAATCGCCTCCTGGCCGATCGCGTCGAGGAGATCGTCGCTGAAGGAGCGACCCCCTTGGTGCTCGGCGGCGATCAGTCCATTTCCATTGGGACGATCGCCGGGCTGGCGGCGCACTATCGCGGGCGCGGGGAGAAGATCGGCGTCCTGTGGTTCGACGCGCACGCCGATATGAACACGCCGGAGACGACGCCGTCGGGGAACATCCACGGGATGCCCTACGCCGTCTCGCTCGGGCTGGGCGTGCCCGAGCTGACCGATCTGAAAGGCTTCCGCCCGAAGCTCGACCCACGGCACTGCGTCCTCATCGGCGTGCGCGATGTGGATGCGCTCGAACGGGAGAACGTGCGGCGCAGCGGTGTGACGGTCTTCACCATGCGCGAACTGGATGAACTGGGCATGCGCGGGGTCATGGAGCGCGCCCTGGAGATCGCCTCGCGCGGGACTGTGGGCTTTCACGTCAGCCTCGATATGGACTTCTTCGACCCCTTCTATGCGCCGGGCGTGGGTACTCCGGTGCCGGGCGGCGCGACGTACCGCGAGGGCCATCTGGCCATGGAGATGATCGCCGATTCGCAAAAGCTCCTCTCGCTGGAGATCGTGGAGGTCAATCCCGTCCTCGATGTCCGCAACCATACGGCGGAATTCGCCGTCGAGCTCGCCCTCTCGGCGTTCGGCAAGCGCATCTTGTGAGTCGACGTCTATCGGCTTCACGGTGGAAGGCAACGCGTCCGAACGAGTATACTTCCAAAACGGCGGAGGCGGGACGGCGATGACGAAGCTGCGCGTAGCGGTGATCTTCGGCGGTCGCTCCGGAGAGCACGAGGTCTCCCTGCGATCGGCGGCCTCGATCATTCGCGCGATGGACAAGAGCAAGTACGAGATCATCCCCATCGCCATCACGAAGGAGGGCCGATGGCTCTCTCCGGTGGACTCGACGAAGCTCCTTCCGCAAGACGTGTTGCGGGACCTCGGGCAACCGGTCGCGCTGCTGCCCGATCCCACGACGGCCGCGCTCGTGCGCTTTGACGGCGAGCTGCGCGCGATCCGTCAGGAGAAAGTGGACGTCTTCTTCCCCGTCTTGCACGGCCCCTACGGGGAAGACGGGACGATCCAAGGTCTCTTCGAGATGGCGAACGTGCCCTACGTCGGCTGCGGCGTCCTGGCCTCGGCGCTCGGCATGGACAAAGATGTCATGAAGCGGCTCTTTCGCGAGGCGGGATTACCGGTCGTGCGCTTCATCGCCTTCCGACGAACGGAATGGGAGCGCTCGCCCCGTTCGATCCTGCGCCGCGCGCTGCGGGAGATCGGCCTCCCCTGTTTCGTGAAACCCGCGAGCCTCGGCTCTTCGGTCGGCATCTCAAAAGTCAAAAAGAGCCGCGATCTGGCGGATGCGATCGCCCTGGCCGCCAAGTACGACGTCAAGATCATGATCGAGGAGGCGATCACTTGCCGCGAGATCGAAGTCAGCGTCCTCGGCAACGAAGATCCGATCGCCAGCGTGCCCGGGGAGATCGTCCCGGGAGCCGAATTCTACGACTACGCTGACAAGTACATCAACGATGCTGCCCAACTCATCATCCCGGCCAAGCTGCCCAAGCGCTTGGTTCGAGAGTTCCAGCGCCTGGCCATTCGCGCGTTTCAGACGATCGAGGGCTCGGGACTGGCCCGCGTGGACTTCTTTCTGGAGCGCGGCACCGATCGCATCATCATCAACGAGATCAACACCATGCCCGGCTTCACCGAGATCAGCATGTATCCGAAACTCTGGGAAGCGAGCGGCCTCCCCTACAGCCAGCTCATTGATCGCCTGATCGAGCTGGCGCTCGAGCGCCATCGCGAACGAGCGCGCTCCCGAACGAGCTACGAGGAACTCCCCCTGTTGCTCGGCCGATGAGCGCGCCAAGAGTGTGAAATGGCCTTTTCACGAGTGAAACGAGACGAGCCCCCCGCGATTGTCCCCTCCGCCGGAACGCGCGCTCATCCAATCCGTTAGCCTCGTGATCCCCCGCCCTCGATCCCGGCATACCGCTTGCCTCACGCGGAGAGGGGGAGGGATCAATGATGAGACGCTTCTCTGGCATCGCGGCAGGGACACGAGGCGCTGCGCTCCTTCTCCTTCTCGCCCTTGCGCCGATTCCGCGCTCTACGGCCGGCGCGCAATCCTCCGACGAGTACGTCGCGGCGCGCTTCACCGGGCGATGTTCCTCTTGCTGGCCGGACTGGATCGAGCTCTTCCGGCCACTACGTGGGATCGGCCCCCAAACGCAGAATGGGCTGGCTTTTCTGTTCGTGAACGGCAGCCTCAATGATCCCTGGCGGAATCAATCGCACCTGTACTTCAGCAAGGTCGAGGTTCCGACGGAGGTCCTGGCCCAATTCCAATTCAACAATGCCACCATCGGGGGACGATTGGTCCTGACCGACGGAAATTTCTACTGCCTCCCGCCGTCTCACGTCATGGCCTTTGTGACGGACGAACTGTTCGTCCTGACCCTGCGCGATGACGGCGAGAGCTGGTATGGGGCGTTTGTGGGAGATCTCACGCTTCTGGACCCAGAGTTTGCGCCGCAGCCGGAACGGGCCGATATGTACACGACGGTTGGGCTTCTCGAAAAGGCGGGGACCGAATTACGCCTCCGAGCGCTGCGGGTGATCCCGCAGATCACACGGTTTTCGCCCCTCGAAGTCCGACTGGCTCTTGAAGAACCGCCGACAGGACCGCTCCTTGTGGCCACGTTTCAGATCAAGAGGGTGGGGATTGTCGAGGTTCGCGCCCCCTTGGAACCGGAAGAGCTGCGTCCGACCGGGCGAGCCGGCGTCGTGTACCTGGTCGGCAATGGCGCCCCTTGCGCGAGCCTCGTGCAGCGGGAGATCGCTCTGCGCGCGTTCCTCGCGCGATGAGCGGGGAAACCTCGCTTGACTCGTCTCTGAAAATCCTCTAGCCTATGCCGGGCCGCTTCGCGCGAAGGTGTGAGATGGCCGGCGAGTGGAGACCAAGGCGCACGTGGAACATGACGCGCACACGGGCGCGATCCTCTTCGCCTTCCCATGAAAATACGGCGCTCTTCTGGCGGAAATCCGCTCTTCGACCGATTGTTCGCTCTCGCGGAGCCGTTATGCTCTCAAGTGAACGCGGAGGTGATCATGCGCAAGCGCATGCTGTGGCTAGCGATCTCAGGAGCCGTGATGCTCGTCGTCTTTCCCATAGCCCCATGGGCCCAGACGGACACGTACACGATGACCTTCACAACGTCGTGCAAGAACTGCTGGCCGGGCTGGATCGAACTCGCCCGACCGGCCTGGGGCGTCGGGCCGAGCGCTCAGAACGGACGGGGCTTCATCTTCATCAATGGCTTCGACGCCGATGCTCTGCGCAACCGCCAACATCTGCAGCCGGCTCGTTCGATTGAACGGACGCGTGAGGTGACAGCGTTCTTCCAATTCAACAATGCGACGATCGGGGGGAAGCTGCCGCTGCTCACGGGCGGATTTGTGTGCTTGCGCGAAGCCAATGTCATCACAGCAGTGGCGAACGAGCTGTTCATCGCCACGATTCGCGACGTGGGCGATGCCTGGTACGGGGCTTTCATCGGCGACCTCACCGCCCTCGATCCCGACTTCATCCCCGATGCGGAGATGCCCGCGCGGCAAAGCTATTCGACCATCGGGCTCCTGCAGCGATCGGAGTCCGGGCTTGAACTCCTGGCCCTGAAGGTGATCCCCCTTGTGCGACGCTTCGTCCCGATCGCGCTCACGATCGCCCTTGATGAATCGGATCCGGATGCTCCGGTCCTGCGCGCCGACGTCGCCTTGGCCACAGGTGAGACCTATCGCCTCCACCATGCGCTTGATCCCGAGCGTCTCCTCACGATCGGTCGAGCCGGACTCATTTACATCGCTGGCTCCGCTCGGCCGTGCACGACGCTCATTCAGCGAGAGCTCGCCCTCCAAAGCTTCTTTTTCCGCTAGGCGCGGCCGCCCGGCAAAGGACGCCGGCGTGAAGCGCCTCTGACACGCTCGCTCGGACATCGCACCCTGCCCACGCGCCGACGATGAGGGCCCATCATCTCTTGAGCTGGAAGCGCCCGCCCCCAACGTTCATAAGCGCCACCGGATCGCGCCGCGTGGCCCCCAGGACGGCGATGTCGAGCAATCCATCGTTATTGAAATCTCCGTGGGTGATCGAGACGGGATCGGCCATCGCGCGTAGCAGCGCAAAGGGAGCAAACGCGCGCGAGTCCTTCATCATGACCAGAGACACCGTGCCCTCGGCGACGCTCACGATGGCGACTCCGGCGACGTTCCCGACGAACGTCCCACTCGTCATGGATAGAGGCGCTGACCCGACACGAACGTCTTGACGGAGGAATCGCCCTCGCTGCCCGCGAGAGAGCAGCAACGATACGCTTCCGGCGTTCGCGTTCGCCGAGGCCAGGTCCACCCATCCATCTCCGTCGAAATCGGCGACGGCGAGAGCTAGCGGTCCCTCCTGCACGGCCCACGCCCCGACCTCCGCGAATCTCCCCTGCCCATCGCCGGCGAGCAGGACGACATTGTCGGAAAGCGCATTGGCGACGACGAGATCGAGCGCGCCGTCCCGATTGAAATCGACCGCCACGAGAGCGCTCGGCCCCTCTCCGCTCAGGATCGGCACCATCCGCGCTTGTGCGAGTCGCCCATCGGTCCGCCCGAAGAAAAGCGCAATATCGTTGGACTCGCTATTCGCGACGGCGACATCCAAAAAACCATCCCGATCGAAATCGCCCACGACGACCGAGCGCGGACGCTTCCCGATCACGGGGATGTGAACGATCCGCCCGAACGTCCCATCGCCATTCCCGTAAGCGAGAGAGAGGCTATTGGACAACAGATTCGCCACGATCACATCCGTCCGCCCGTCCCGATTCACGTCACCGACGGCGAGCGCCACGGGGCCATCCCCAACCGTATAGCTCTTGAACCGACGAAACGTCCCGTCGCCACGCCCGAGATAGACGACGAGCTGGTCGTTCTCGAAATCGGCGACGACTAGGCCGAGATGAGGCCCGAGCTGGGCGATCTCCTGATCGGCGAGAGCGACCTGGAGGGAGGCGAGGAAGGAGATGCTCGCGACCGCCGGCGCTTCCCCGCTCAACGCGGCCGCCACGGTCTCGCACTGCGGGCCAATGGAACGAGCGATCAGCCATGGTGCGAACGCCACTCCTTCAGCCACGGGATCGCCACTGCCGAAGCCGATGCCCGACGGCCCGCGCACATCGCCCCACCAGTTGTATCGCGCATCCATGACGATGGGCCCGTCCACCGTTGCCCCGATCTCATTATTCGCGACGTTATTGCAGTGGAAGACAGACCCCGTCGCCGGAAGAGCGGCGGTGGACTTCAAGAAGAGGCCGACCTCACAGTCCCCCACCGTATTGCCTGCGACGATCGCGTTCGGCACGCGATCGACCGCGATCCCGTTCCCCATGATCTCCTGCACCCGGTTGCGACGAACGATCGTGCCTGAAGCCGCATTGTTGTTCGCAACGCTCGCGGCGAGAATCCCATTGTTGTGAACATTGACGACCCAATTGCCCTCGATGAGGTCATCCTCGGCCACGCCATTTCCGACACCTCCCCCTCGCACGAGGATCCCCGAATCGCTCTGCGTCGTCACCCCCCGACCCCTCACGAGATTGTTAGCCACCCGGACGTCATCCCCCTGAACGAAAATGCCTCGATGTCCATGAGGATGACCACTTCCTGTCGCGTCCTCGACGACGAATCCTTGGAAGGTCACGCCATCGCCTGTGATGCGAACGGCGGCCGGGGTGAGCTCGGTGGGCCGAATGACGGTATCGGGCGTATGATCAACGGCCGAGCCGTCGAAGGAGCGCACGGTCAGGTTGTTCGTGTTAATCGTCACCTGCTCGACATACACGCCCGGGCAGACGAGGATCGTATCGCCCGAAGCAGCCGCTCCAATGGCCGTTTGGATGCTCATGTAGGCCGGTGCCGAAGCGTCGCAATTCGCCACCGTGGCTTGACCGTCATCGTCTACGACCAGGAGGCTCGCGCTTCGCGTCGCCGGACTCCGCACGAAGGCGACGACGAGGAAGATCGAGAGGATTTTGCTCCGCATGGCCGATCGCCCTCCTCGCTGGAAATCAGGGACCCCCTTCCAGGCGTGAAGAGAACATCGCCTCTCTTGTCGGATCGAAAGTGCATACCCCATCCTCGACGTGACGGCACGCATGATAGCAAAGGGGGGCGATTCAACGCAAGAGACGCGCGAACTCAGCCGCTCGCTCACGCGGAGGCGCGTTCTGACGCGGCGCAGAGCTTTCGCCATCGGTGGAGGCCGAGGAGGGCGGCCCCCACGGCGCAGACGAATTCGCATTCGGGAGGGACCCGCACGGGGAGGCCGAGGCGCTCTTCGAGTGCGACGACCATGCCGCGCTGTCGGGCGACGCCCCCGATGAAGACAACACCGGCAGAAGCGCTCGGCTGAGCGCCCCCACCGCTCCCATCGCCGATGCCCACGCGCCGCAGCAGGAGGACGGCGCGATCGGCGAGCGAGTTGTGAATCCCGCGCACGATGTCCTCGATGGCGGCTCCGGCGCTCACGTGATTGATGATCTCGGTCTCGGCCAGGACGGCGCAGACACTGCTGATCGGCTGCGGATGTGTGGCGCGCAGCGAGAGCTCGCCGATCTCCTCCAGCTCGACCTGCAGATACTTCGCCGCGCGCATGAGGAAGCTGCCCGAACCGGCCGCGCACTTCTCGTTCATCTTGAA
>BEHK01000055.1 GCA_002898775.1 bacterium HR08
CCTCCCCACCTTCATGAACGCGCAAGTGCAGGAGCTCTTCTTCCGCACCGATGGCGGCCGCTCCAACTACCACGCCTTCATGCTCATCTTCCGCAAGCGTCCTTCGCATGGCTTGCAGTTCGATTTCAACTACACGCTCTCGAAGTCGCTCGATCAGCTGGGCTCAGTTCAGGATTCGGCGAGCTTCTTCCCCTCCAGCTTCTTCCCCAACCTCGATTACGGTCCTTCGTTCTTCGATCACACGCACATCGCCAACCTGACCTGGTATTACGAGCTGCCCTTTGGACCCGGCCGACGCTTCAGTGCGGGGAATTGGGTGGATAAGCTCATCGGCGGATGGTTCACCGGCGGCATCCTGACGGCCTTCAGCGGCGCTCCGCTCACCGTCGTGCAGAGCACCCAGGTCTTTGGCGGAGGGACGACCTTCTCCTTCGGCACCGGAGCCCTCCCCATCACGAAGCCGAAGTTCGGGAACGAAGTCCATCGGAATGTGGCCGGTTCCGGAGGCGTGGGAACGGCCGGAGATCCGGCCCGCGGCGGCACCGGATTGAACCTGTTTGCTGATCCCGAAGCCGTGTTCAAGAGCTTCCGACCCATCCGGCTCAGTGAAGATACGCGCAGCGGTCGCGGTGTGCTGCGCGGCTTGCCGCACTGGAATCTGGATTTCTCCGCCGGCAAGGCCATCGCCCTCACCGAAGCGGTCAAGCTCCGATTCAGTTTCGATTTCTTCAACGTCTTGAACCGCGTGGAATTCGCCGATCCCACGTTGGATCTGCGAAATCCGGCGGATTTCGGCGTCCTGAGCGCTCAGTTCAACCAGCCGCGTCGGGTCCAATTCGGTCTGCGCGTTGAATTCTAGAGGCTGACCGAAGGGGCTTCCTCTCCAGTTGGGGAAGCCCCTTCGCGGAGCCGGATGCCCTTCACAGGGCCGATCGTCGGTCGGTGTGTGCCCTCCGTATTCGTTATCGAAGGAGGTGGCGTATGAGGGAAGCGCGAATGTGTGTTTGGCTCCTCACCTTCGCTCTCGGTGGGGGATGGCTTTCGGCCCAGGAGCGCATCGCTCCGGTTGGGGGGCCGTATGCTCGGCTCGTCATTCGCGGGGCGACGGTGATAGATGGGACGGGCGCGCCCCCTTCGGGGCCGGTGGACATCGTCATCGAGCGGAATGTGATCACGCAGGTCATCCCGATAGATCCGGTCTCTCTGGCGCGTCGCGGTCCGGGCTTTCAACGTCCGACCGGAGATCGGGTCATCGAGGGGGAGAACCTCTATGTGATGCCCGGCCTTGTGGACCTGCACACGCACATCCCCGACCGCGTGCCGATCGAATACATCTTCAAGCTCTGGCTCGGTCATGGGGTGACCAGCGTGCGCGTCTTCTCCATTGGGTCCAAGAGCCCCGAGGAGATGGCCGCCGAAAAACGGCGATTGGCCGTGCCTCAGGCGATCGTCCCGCGTCTCTACGTCTATCCCTTCTGGCGGGGGGACGATCCGCGCTTCTCTGATCCGGAGGGGGCGCGGGCGCTCGTGCGCGAGTGGAAGACCAAGGGTCTTGACGGCATTAAGATCTCCGGCAAGCCCGGCCTCTATCCCGACGTGCTTCTGGCGATCTGCGACGAAGCGCGCCGACAGGGCATGGGGGTGGCCGTGCATATCGGGCAAGACGGCGTCGTGCCGATGAACGCGGTGGAGGTCGCCCGCGCTGGAGCGACGACGATCGAGCATCACTATGGCTATGCGGAGGCGGCGTTCTCCGAGCGAACGGTGCAAGACCTCCCGGCGCACTACAACTATCTCGATGAACCGGCGCGCTTCCGGTACACGGCCAAGGTCTGGTTGGAGGCGGATCCGACCCGGCTCAACGGCCCGGTCCTGGAGGAACTGCTGAAGATCGCCCGCGAGACGGGATTCGTCATGGTGCCGACATTCGCCGTCTACGAAGCAAATCGCGACCTCATGCGGGTGCAGACGTTGTCCTGGCACGAGCGGTTCACGTTGCCGGCATTGATGGACTACTGGCGACCGAATCCGCGCCACCACGGGGCGTATCATTATGCATGGACCAGTGAGGATGAAGCCACCTGGGATCGCATGTATCGCCGTTGGCTCGAATTCGTCAACGCTTACAAGAATCGCGGGGGACACGTCGCCGTGGGGTCGGATGCCGGATCGGCCTATCATCTCTACGGATTCGGCACGATTCGCGAATTGGAGATGCTGGAGCGCGCAGGGTTCCATCCGTTGGAGGTCATCCGGTCGGCGACGCTGGAGGGCGCGCGGGCCTTGGGCGAAACGCGGTTAGGGGTCATTCGACCGGGATACCTGGCCGATCTCCTCGTGTTGGAGGAGAACCCGCTGGCCGATTTCAAGGTCCTCTATGGCATCGGCGTCACCCGCTTCACTCCTGAGGGGCAAGCGCTGCACCGACATGGGCTGAAATATACGATCCGAGACGGCGTGGTCTTCGACGCGCGCGCCTTGTTGCGAGACGTGGAGGAGATGGTCCGCCAGGCTCGGGCGCGCAAGCCCTAGAGCGACGGATGCGCGGCCGGGTTGAAACGACGAGGCTTTTCGGCATTGACTTTTCGCGGGCCTTTGGCTACATTCTACACCTGTTCGATGGGCCTTCTTTGACAAAGGGGACCGCGCGAGCGGGCGTGGCGCAACGGTAGCGCATCAGCTTCCCAAGCTGAGTGTTGCGGGTTCGAATCCCGTCGCCCGCTCCATTTTTTCACCGACCCTGTGATCCCCTGTCGGGAGCGCGCACCTTCAGGCCAATCCATCTTGAAAGGGGGCATGTCGGCGAAGCCGATCCCTCTTTTATTGACGACGCGCATCACGTTGCGCCTCGGAGAAGAGGGAGAGGGGCGATCTGCTGGACGTCTCGCTCGTCAGTTGCCCGATCTTCAGGAGGGTGGTGCCGGAGGTCGGAGTCGAACCGACACGGCCGTCCCAACGGCCACCAGATTTTGAGTCTGGCGCGTCTGCCAATTCCGCCACTCCGGCCCGAAGCGAGGGAACCATTCTAGCGGAGCCGCCTTTACCCCGTCAACGCGCCGGACGCGCGCAAGTGTAGCGACGCCTCTCCGTTCCCCCGTCGGACGAACGTGCCGGAGACCTTCCCGCTAGAGGGCAGCCGATTCGCGGTGTTCGCCGAAGACGCGACGGAGGCAGTCGCTGATCTCGCCGAGCGTCGCATAGGCCTCGACGGCGCGGAGGATGTGAGGCATCAGGTTCTCGGTCGAGCGCGCCGCTTCCTCCAATTCGGCGAGCGCTCGACGGACGGCCGCCGCATCGCGTTCGGCTTTGATCCGGCGCAGGGATTCCACCTGGGCTCGTTCGATCTCCGGATCAATGCGGAGCACGGGGATGGGACGCTCCTCGGGAACGAGGAATCGGTTCACGCCGACGATGACCTGTTCGCCCGATTCCACGGCGCGTTGGTATTCATACGCGGATTCGTGGATCTCCTTCTGCACCCATCCGATCTCGATAGCGCGCAGCATGCCGCCCATCACCTCAATTCGCTCCAGGTACTCGAAGACGCGCCGCTCGATCTCGTTGGTCAAACTCTCGATGGCATAGGCCCCCCCGAGGGGATCCACCGTATCGGCGACGCCGGACTCGTAAGCGATGACCTGTTGCGTGCGGAGCGCCAGAAGCGCCGCCTCTTCCGTCGGCAGGCCCAACGCCTCGTCGCGCGCATTGCAATGGAGCGATTGCGCGCCGCCGAGTACGGCCGCCAGAGCCTGTAGCGTCACGCGCACCACATTGACCTCGGGCTGTTGCGCCGTCAGCGTGGAGCCCGCCGTCTGCGCATGAAAGCGCAACATCATCGAGCGGGGATCACGCGCTTGGAATCGCTCGCGCATCAAGCGCGCCCAGATTCGCCGGGCCGCGCGGAACTTCGCCACTTCTTCGAGGAAATGATTGTGCACGTTGAAGAAGAAGCTGAGCCGAGGGGCGAACTCGTCCACCGACAGCCCTCGGGCGATGGCCGCCTGCACGTAGGTGATCGCATTCCCGAAGGTGAACGCCAGCTCTTGTACCGCCGTGGCCCCGGCCTCGCGAATGTGATAGCCCGAGATGGAGATGACGTTCCACTTCGGGACGAAGCGCGAGCAGAACTCGAAGATGTCGGTGCACAACCGCAAGCTCGGACCCGGCGGGTAGATGTATGTCCCGCGGGCGATGTACTCCTTCAAGATGTCGTTTTGAACGGTGCCGCTCACCTGATCCCACGAGACGCCCTGCTTCCGGGCGACGGCCAGATACATGGCCAACAGAATGGGCGCCGTCGCGTTGATCGTCATCGAGGTCGAGACGCGATCCAGCGGGATCCCCTCAAAGAGCGCCTCCATATCGGCGAGCGTGTCAATCGCCACGCCGACTTTCCCGACCTCGCCTTGCGCGAGCGGATGATCCGAATCGTACCCCATCTGCGTGGGCAGATCGAAGGCCACGCTCAGTCCCGTTTGCCCCTGTTCGAGCAGATACCGATAGCGGCGATTGGACTCGCGCGCCGTCGCATATCCGGCATATTGGCGCATCGTCCACAGGCGCCCCCGATACATGTTCGGATAGACGCCGCGCGTGAAGGGATACGCTCCGGGCTCGCCCAGATCGCGCTCCGGATCGAAGCCCGCGAGATCGCTCGCGCGATACACCGTCTTCAGCTCGATGTGCGAGGGCGTCTCGAACCGCGCCTTGCGCTCCGACGTCTTCGTGCTCGTCTGTTCCATCTCGGTCTCTCCCGGTGGTGTGAGGAGTCAATTTTACGGCACGTCCACGTCTTTCAGGAATTGGAAGTCGCCGGAAGCGGGAATGGCCGGGACGCGCACGCGCGGATTCATCAGCGCGACGTTGGCCGGGTACCAGAGGTAGATCCATGGTACCTCTTCGGCCAGAATCTCCTGGATGCGGGCGTAGAGGGCGCGCTGCTCGGCGCGATCGCGCGCGGCTTCAGCGCGCTCGATCAACGCGTCCAATTGCGGATTCCGATATCGCGCGCGATTCAGAAAGCCCGTCCGCTCCGATTCCCGAATCGTGGGGTCACCGGGGATCGAACGGGAGCCGAAGGCCGCTTTGAAGATGTCGGGGAACTGATTGGCGCCGACTTGCCGGAGGAAGAAGAGTTGGAAATTGCCCGTGTTGATGTCGTTCAGGAACGTCTGGAACTCGAAGGACTGAATCTCCAGCTCGATGCCGAGCGCGCGCCATTGGCTTTGAAGCGCCGTGGCGATCTTGCGCGGATGTTCGGCCGAGGAGGTCTTGAGCGTGAGGCGGAAGCGCGGCTGCGGTCCCTCCCCATCGGGATCGCGATATCCGGCCTCGTCCAAGAGGCGACGGGCGCGCGCCGGATCATAGTCGTAGGTCGGCACTCCGTCATGGTACGCCCAGTGCGTTGGCGGGAGGACGCTCTTGGCCAACCGCGCTTGTCCGCGCAGCAGCGTGGCGATGATCTGCTGGCGGTTGATCCCATAGGCGAGGGCTTGCCGCACGCGACGATCGCGGAGAATGGGGTCGGTCGTGTTGATCCCAATGTATTCGAGCGCCGCTCCCTCGGAGAGCACGACGCGAAGCTGTCGGCCCGCTTGCTGCTCGGCGATGAAGTCGGGAGAGAGCTGGGCGTTCAGCGCCAGATGCACCGTCCCCCCGAGCAGCTCCAGCGCCAGCGTCGTCGGATCGCGCACGATCTTCACCCGCAGCCGTCGAACGCGCGGCGCACCTTGGAAATGCTCCGGGAAGGCGAGCAGATCCACCTCCTGATTCTCCACGTAGCGCTCCAGTCGGAAAGGGCCGGTGCCGATCGGCCGCCGCGCGATCGTCTCTCCCGAACCCTCGGGAATAATGCCGATGGCGATCAGATCCACGAGTAATCCTCGATACGGCTCGCGACAGCGAAAGACGACCGTGTGCGCGTCTACCGGCTCGACGCGATCGAGCTTGCTCAAGGCCGCCCGTTTCGGCGAATCGAACGTCGGCGCCAGAAGCGTGGTGAACGTATACGCGACATCCCGGGCGGTCAGCTCGCGTCCGTCATGGAACTTCACGCCCCGGCGAAGACGAAACGTGTAGACGGTGAAATCGTCGGAGATCTCCCACGCCTCGGCCAGCTCCGGGACGATCTCGAACCGCTCGTTCTTCTGCGTGAGCGTGTTGAAGAGGAGCTGCTGCAGGCGCGCCGTCACCGCGTTGGTCGGTCCTCGCGGATCGAACGTCAGCGGAGGGGCTTCAACCGCGACGACCAAGGTATGCGCCTCTTGCTGGCGCCGACATCCCGGCAGGGGGAGGAGTCCCAGCAGAAGGAGCATCACGCTCGCCCCCCACCGCCTCCTCGGTCGCACCTGGTGACCGTCCCTCATCCGCGTCTCCCCCGATCATCGGGCCTCTTCGGTCAGCATCTGGGTGAAGAGCGCCAGCGTGCCCAACAGCGTCCGTTCCAGCGCCGCCGATCGAACGGAGAGAAGGGCATCCAGCAGGACGAGCACACTCAGCGCCGATGTGAAGGCGCCCCTCAACCCCAGAGGATCGCCGACCCCGAACCCGGAAGAGAGCAGGGGAGGGAAGGTGCCGATGGCTTCCGCCCCTCCCGCCGAGCGTCCTCCTGCGATCAAGGGCCGGAGCCAGGGCAAGCGAAAGGCGGCGCTCGTCGCATAAAGGCCGAAGGCGGCCTGCGGCGGTCGCCGATTCATCCAGTGAGCGAACCCCGGCGTGCGTCCGAAGACGCGACCCTGATCGCGCTGATCCAGGATCCACTTCACGCGTTTGGTTCGGGCGAGAATGGCCTCGGATCGAGTGACGGTGATCGCCAGCTCATCCGTGAGAGGATAGATCACGTGCTCTTTGTGAACGATGGGACGCGCGCCCTGTCGCGCGATGATCTTCTCCAAGATGGCGCGCAGTTGATCGGGATTCCGCACGGCGAGGAAGAGATCGCGCTCCACGCGATCAGCCGCGATCTGCCAAGAGAGCGCCGCTTCCTGTCCGAGCGACGCCAAGAGCTCATCCTTGATGCGAAATCCGAGCTGCAGCTCCAGCAGCGCGATGGCCGATTCCGGCGATTGCCCGCGCAGCTGCGCCGAGATGAGCGGACCGAGCGTCGTCAGCGCCGCCGTATAGAGGCGGGGGAAATCGAGCCCGAAGAAGATCGCGAGCGCCACGTCCTCGGGGATCGCCTGCGCGGTCGCGAATTCGATGCTCGGGGCTTCGATCAGGGCCGCGACCATCGCGCTCTGCTTGCGATCCACGATCACGTGTTGCTCTTCAAAAGCTGCATCCGCCTCAAATGCGAGCGTGAGGCCCGCGGCTTTGAAGGCGGAGAGGCCGAGGAATTGCAGCAGGGGGACCAGCAGCGAGATCGAACCGCCGATCGGACGCGCCGTCACGCGCCCGATCACATACGGCGTGATCCGTTCCAGATTGAGGAAGGCGAAGACCGCGCCCTTGGCGCTTCGTTCCTGGAGAAGGCGGAAGTCGGGCCGCTCCGCGAGGTTCGGCGTCTTCGCGCGGTCTTCGATAAGGCGTTCGACGGCGGTGATCGGCCCGAAGATGAGGATGCGATCGAGCTGCGCGAGTCCGAAAGACTCGCCGTGAAAGGCCGGACTCGATTGCCAGATCGGAGTCCCGCGTCTCGCGAGCGCGCGCACCGGGCCGTGACGTTCCAGAGCCGCGCGCACGCGCTCGGCCGCGCGCCTCGCCCCCTCCGGCGAGGCGGCTTCCGCCAGCACGACGGCGCGAGGGGGATCAGCGGCTTCCAGCACGACGAGGCCGTAGCGCGCTTTCGCGCCGAGGCTCATCGCCCCGGAGAGATCGAGCCCCTCCACGATCCTGCGCAGATACCGAGCGAGGGGAAGCCCCGTCCCCAGCACGGCGCGCGCCAGCGCGCTCTGACGCAGACCGTCTCGCAACGCCCCCAAGTCGCGGATGAAGAGGACAGCCGCTACGTCCTGAGGGATGAGCGATTCAAGCGCCGCGCCCGCGAGCTTCGCCGAATGCGCCTTCTGAGGGTTCGGCGAAGCGCCGGCCGATGCCTCGCGCGCGGCGCTGAGCGTTGGCCCGAATACGAGAAGCCCGATCAGAAACCCGATCCCGAGGATGCGTGCCTTCATGCGCCTCCTCCCCGCTCTCGAATTCACCCGGCGATTATATCACGCCGCTTCGCGGGCGCCCATTCAGGCGGGCGAAGAGGGAGAGGTCAGGGGCGACGAATGCCATAGCGTTTCATCTTCCGCCACAGGGTCGAGCGATCTATGCCGAGGAGTTCGGCGCAGCGTGTGATCTCCCAGTTGCAGGCTTCCAGGGCGGCCCGCAATCGGACGGGCTCGCTCGTGACTTCGGCGGGCACGAGCGCTTCCGGAGCGGATTCGCGAATGCCAGGGGGGAGATCGGTCGCATGAATCGTCGTCCCTTCGCAGACGATGGCCGCGTATTCGAGCGCGTTCTTCAGCTCACGCACATTGCCGGGCCATCGGTAGCGCATCATCACGCGCAGCGCATCGTGCCCGAGGCGAAGGTCCCGACCCGTCGCCTGCCGCAATCGCTCCAGAAAATGCTCCGCCAGAAGCGGGAGGTCTTCCATGCGGTCCCGCAGCGGCGGCAGGAAGATCGGGACGACATTGAGTCGGAAGAAGAGGTCCTCGCGAAAGCGATGCTCGGCGACGGCCGCGCGCAGGTCCTTGTTGGTCGCCGCGATGATCCGAACCTGCACGCGGCGCGTCCGCGGGTCACCCAGGCGCTCGAATTCTCCCGTCTCCAAAACGCGCAAGAGCTTCGCTTGAGCAGACGGACCGAGGTCCCCCACTTCGTCGAGAAAGAGCGTCCCCCCGTTGGCCAACTCGATCCGCCCCAATTTATCGGAGACGGCATCGGTGAATGCTCCGCGCACATGTCCGAACAGTTCGTCTTCCACCAGAGGATCGGGGAGCGCCGCGCAATTCACTTTGATGAGAGGACCTTCGGCGCGCGGGCTGTTAAAATGAATGGCTTCGGCGACCAGCTCCTTGCCTGTGCCCGTCTCGCCGTGAATGAGAACCGTAGCCGTCGAATCCCGGAGCAACTCGATGAGCCGATAGACCTGCTGCATCGCCCGGCTTTTGCCGACCAGACGACCGAAGCGCTCCGGCTCGCGCAGCCGCCGCTCTAACTCGCGAATCTCGGTCACGTCGCGCAGAATGCGCAGGGCACCGGTGATCGCTCCCGCCGCATCGCGCAGGGCGACGGTGTGAATGCGGACGATGCGCGTTCGTCCGTCTTTCGTCCGAATCGTAGTCTCGAATTCCTCGCACGGACGCCCGGTCATGAAGAGCGTCGTCACATCGCAATCCTCTTTGCAATACCGACCGGCGCAGACTTCGAAGCAGCGAGCGTTGATCGCTTCTTCCTTCCGGTATCCGGTGATGCGAGCGGCCGCCTCGTTGAACCCGATGATCCAGAAGTCCCGATCAATGATCATCACGCCATCCTCCATGGCATCGAGGATGGCTTGCCATTGGTCTTTCTCTTCTCGCCCGAACATCCCGTCCCCCCTCCTCTGGTCGCGCCTGCGTCAATTTTATGTCGGACGCGTGAAGAGCAGCAAGGCGCACTTGAGAGGCCGCAGTGGCATAGGTCATCCCCCCGTCTTCGGCTTGCCCTATACTCACGCGCGCGCTCACGCGGGCTTGGTGCGGTCCGACGCGTCGCTCTCCTATAATGTCGCGGGAGCGGGTCTGGGCCGCATTTCGGAGGAGGGACGGCTATGTATGTCGCTGTGCTCTACGAGACGATCGAAGATTTCTTGCAGCGGCGCGCGCCTCTGCGGGCGGAACATCTGGCTCTGGTCGAGCAGTGGCATCGGGAGGGGCGCCTCATCTGGGCAGGAGCTTTCGAACCGGCCGATGGCGCGCTCTTGATCTTTCGGGTGAACGAAGCCTCGGAGGTCGAGGACTTCATCCGAAACGATCCCTATGTGCGTCACGGCCTCATTCCGGCCTATCGCGTGCGGAAGTGGAACGTCGTCGTCGGCGGAGAGGACGCGAGCCCTTGATTCGGCTCCCTCTCATCCCTATTTGAGCCGCACCACATGCGCTGCTCACAGGAGGGCGCGCCGCCCCGTGAACCGCTCGCGAACTCGCGGGCGGTGACGGGAGGCGCTCGCGCTCACCCGCAAGCGCCGTGCGGAACGCAGCTCTCCATGAGCGCCCTACGCCGATTCAGCGACGGGGCGAGTGCGCGCCGACCACAACCGAGCGAGCAGGAGAATCTGTCCGACATGATGGGCGGCATGTTCAACGAGATGATGGAGGATGACCGAACGCCGAACTGGGACGCGGCGACGGCCGACGGGTCGCCGCTCATCGAGCGCCCCTTCATCCACGGTGCGGATTCTCGCGACGATCTCTCCGAAGACGGCGCGCGCCTCCTCAAGCAGATCCGCTTTCGCGCGATGACTGGGAATCCACTCTTGCTCGGCCATCTGCGCCAGCGCCTCAGGATCGTACTCCGCATCGAAGGCGTAGGTCCCCAAGCGTCGCGAGGCGCCCAGAAGATGCTGCGTCCGCGCCCCGATCGAAGCCACCGTCGGCGCGGGCTCCCACCAGAGCGCCTCTTCGGGCAAATCGCGCAGGGCCGCTTCCAGGAGATAGAGCGCTTGCTCGATCCCCTTGATGAGATCGGCCTGACGCATGGCCGCCGCTTCTTCATCCGGCCTCAACCACGGCTCCATAGGTGATCTTCCTCCAGCAGAAGGTGCTCCCCTGGGTCATGACATTTCGATGCGCACGACGTCGCTTTGTTGCCAAGGGGGGATGGGAGGAAGCGGCACGTCGCGCGCACCGCGCTCGACAAGGATTCCGAAAAGCACGGGCACATGATACGGATGCGGGGGATAGGGGGTATATCCATCCGTCAACACGAGCACGACATCGGGCGTCGGGCGCAACTGCAGGGCCGCTTCGATCCCCGCGATCATATTCGTTCCGCCGCCGCCCGGTAAGCTTCGACAACGGGTGATCAAGTCCGATCGGGTGAAGACTTCAATCGGTTCGTAGGGAACGGCATCGCAGGGGATGACCTGGATCGGCACGCGCAGGTGTTCCAAAACGGCGCGCACTTCCGCCAGAGCTTGCGCCAACTCCTGCGGGGAGATGGATCCCGACGTATCCACCACGCAGACGACGCGCGGCAGGAAGTCTCCCCGCAGCGACGGCGGCAGAAACGGGGCGTAGGCGTATGCTCGCCGATGCGGGCGAGCGAAGCTATAATCCACGCGCTGTCCCGTCCCCTGAACGATAGCGCCACGCATGCGGCGTTTGAGCACTTCGCGCCAGTCCACTCGCGGAGCGAGCACCTCTTCCGCCCATCGCATCCAGCCCATCGGGATCGTCCCCCGATGCTTCTCTCGCACGAGGGCTTCGGCGACCGCCCGTCGAATCACATCCTGCTCCACCGCCGAGAGGGCCGGAGCATGCCGATCATCTTCGGCAAGTTCCCATGGCCGCCGCTCACCGTGCACTCCACTGCCTTCGTCACTGGGAGCGCACCCGACGTCAACCCATTCACGCTCATGCTCTCCGGGCACTTCGCTGCCTTCGTCGCACTCCGGCTCATGCGCCTCTGGCTCTTTCTCCGCTTGGGCCTCCGACCGCGACTTGTCGTCCCGTTCGCCTTGAGCGGATGATGGAGACTGCTGCTTCGGTCCCACCGCCGACGGCGACTTTTCGCCCCATTCACACAGCCGGTCGTAGTAAAATTCGGCCAGTTTCCCTTCGGGCAGGTTGAAGCGATCGGGAACCAAGGGGGGAAAGCGGCGCGGCGGCTTCAGTCCTGGCAATCGAGCATCGTTGATCTCCAGATCGCTCGCTATGTTCCACAGCCTGGATCGCGCATTCTTCTCCCGCGCTCGCTGAGCGTGTTCCCGCAACCGATGCGCCACTTCGTGAAACCAGACGAACCCCAGTTCCGACACGACCTGCGTCCGCTCTTCTCCTTGTGTCAGCTCGGCCACCCACCGCGGATTGAAATACACGCGCATCCCTTCGTCCACGGCAGCAAGCCCCGGACAGGCTTCCGTGAGCACCAATCGAGCCGCATAGAGAGCCGGAGCCAACCACGGGATGGCTTCGGCAGCGTAAGCGCGCGCCATGCGCACAAGCTGTTCGATCTCGCGACTCTCCATGATCTACTCCCGAACAAGCGTCTTCACGAACTCCCGCAGTGGCGTCTCCTCGAAGACGCGATTCAGCAGGGCCTGAAGCGTTTTCAACCGCCCCGCGTTTTGGGCTTCCAGAATTGCCTGCCGCAGCACACCTCCGCGCGCGATCTGCCGCATCGGCGCGAAGATCGCATCCACGCGCCCGTCGGCGCACACCGCCCAGGCCAAATTCAAAAAGACCTCGACGGCGTTGAGGAAATCCGCGCGACGTTCATGCCAGCGCCGAATGAGCGACGCCCCTAGCGTCGTGAACAGCACATACAGCTCATCATCGCGCAATCGCGGGATGCTTTCGGGCGAGCCTTGGCCGTCTAGCAGCTCCTCGGGATCGGGCAAGTAAAGGTCCCTCACGAATCCCACGAAGGCGACGGCTGCCCCTCGCCCGATGCATCCCTGGAGCAGATTGGTGAAGACAACGCTGCCTGGCTGGCCCGGCTTCGGCGCTTTGCCCAGCAGATCGCATGATGCCATCAAATGGACGGCGAACTCCCACGTGCGGGGCGAAGCGAACGCGTGCTCTTCTTCCGAACTCGGCGTGCGCAAAAGCTGAGGACTTCGTCGCAAGAAGGCATCTACCAGCAGCTTCCAATGGGCGACCGCCTCCTGATGCGCGCTGCGCTCAATCCTCGGAAGCGTCGCTGGCGAGAAGCCTTCGCGCAAGGCCGTCAAGTACTCGCGTTCGTCCCATTCCCATTGGATGTGGACGAACCGGTTGCGCAAAGGGGGCGACAACTCCCAGCCTCCGCTCACCATATCGGGCGGATTCGCCGCCGCGATCACCCGCACTCCCTGCGGCAGATCTCGAAAGCCTACCTTCCGCTCCAGGATCACCCGCAGCAAGGCCGCCTGCACCGAGGGCGGCGCCGTCGTCAGCTCATCCAGAAAGAGAATCCCTTGCTCAGTGTCATCGAAAGCGAACGTCCACTCCGGCGGGACGAAACGCACGCGCCCGTTCTCCTGCATGGGCAGGCCGGAGAAATCCGTCGGATCGTGAATCGAAGCAATAAGCGTGACCACAGGAAAGTCCGGCCCCTTCAGGCTCTCCACAAAACTCGATTTTCCTTCTCCCGGCGCTCCCCAGAGCAAGGCCGGGATTCCCCAATGCCCCTTGGGCGATGGGGTCTGAAGCGCGATCAGTAGCTCCTCCGCTCCTTTCGGCATCGGCATCGTCGTTCACTCCAGAGAGAAGTCTTCCGCCAAGGACACGACCTGTAGGCTCTCTGGCCCCGACGGGTTCTCCAGTCGCACGACGACGGCCGGCGGTCGCTCGCGAAATATCTTTTCGATCACTCCTCTCCCATAGCGCCGATGGATGATCCGCCTTCCGATCAGGAACCTCATCAATCCCATTCCTAATGCCTCCGCTGCCGCCGTTCGAACCGACTCGTTCTCATCCCTCAACGCCTGGATCAATGGCTCGACTGCTCGCGCATCCCCGATCCGCCCCAATTCTTCCGCTGCCGCCGTCCGAACCCGCCAGTCCTCATCCCTCAATGCCTGGATCAACGGCCCGACCGCTCGCGCAGCTCTGATCTGCCCCAATGCCTCCGCTGCCGCCGTTCGAACCCACCCGTCCCTCAACGCCTGGATCAACGGCTCGACTGCTCGCGCATCCCCGATCTTCACCAATGCCTCCGCTGCCGCCGTTCGAACCGACTCGTCCCAATCCCTCAACGCCTGGATCAACGGCTCGACTGCTCGCGCATCCCCGATCTGCCCCAATGCCTTCGCTGCCGCCGTTCGAACCCACTTGCCCTTATCCCTCAACGCCTGGATCAACGGCTCGACCGCTCGCGCATCCCCGATCTGCCCCAATGCCTTCGCTGCCGCCGTTCGAACCCACCAGTCCTCATCCCTCAATGCCTGGATCAACGGCTCGACCGCCTCGGCACTGCCAATCTCGCCTAAAGCCCTTGCGATCTGCTGCCGAATCTCCGGGATCAAGCGCTTTTCTCCAAGCCACCGACATAGAATGGGAGCGGCACGTGCATCGGCGATCTGGGCCAAAGCGCGCACGGCGGCTAGCTGCACGCCGAGGTCTTCATCCTCGGATGCATGCATCAGTTCGGGCACAAGCCCTATCGCCGCCCGTTCTCCGGCCACGATCGCCGCTGCCCATCGCACGCCGGGCGCGTCGGCCTCCAAAGCCGCCCGCAATTTGACCTCGCCCTCCGTCCAATGGGCATCCCAATCTTGCAATATCGCTTCAACGAGCTCCGCTCTCTGCTTGCGTAGGCGAGTGAGGAAATCCCTGACCGCTTCGGCCGCTTGCGCTTCGAGGAAGGCCGGGACATCTACACGGCCGTCCCCGTACAAAGCCTGCTGCGCGCTCAGGTGCAACGCTTCTCGGTGCTGCATGCACGTACTTCCGGCTAGGCGTTGTGCGCTCTCCGGCAGCAGCAGACACAGAGAAGACATCACGACTGTCCCCCAGGGCATGAGCGTCATCGAGACCGGATGGCTCGACGACCCACAGGGAACATCGGAGCTCAGTTCGAGCGCCATCGGTGATTTCCCCGCCATACTCGGATCATGCCCCATTGCCGCCTTCCGCGATCTTTGCCGATTGGAGGTGGCGTCCTACGGAGAATCCTCATCGGATCTCTCCATCGGATCGGGGGTAGTATATCACACCATCGGGTCGAAAGCATGCACCGGTGTCAACAGTTTTGCGCAGGCTGCATCGGCGAGAGCCTGAACGTGATGAACGCCCTGGGATCACACGGGGCCGCTTCCAGGAGATAGAGCGCCTGCTCGATCCCCTTGATGAGATCGGCCTGACGCATGGCCGCCGCTTCTTCATCCGGCCTCAACCACGGCTCCATAGGCCACCTTCCTCAGCGAGGAGATTCGCATCTTTCATTCGCGTTGATTCACCATCATACGCGCGCGGGCGACGGCGCGGCAAGAAGCCGTCCTCCGGCTGGCCGAGATGGACGGAAGCGTGGAAGCGACTGCTGTGATCTAAGTCATAGCCGGCGACGAGCGGTCCGTCGTATGCTGTGTCCTCGATGCTGGAGAAAGCACCTGCTTGGGAGAAGGAGGGAGCAATGATGGGTGAAACTCGCTTATCGCCCTGGTGGCGACATGCCGTCATACTGGTTCTGATCGGGGGATTCACGGTCCTGATCGCCCTGGCGGCGAAGGCGTACAAGGACGCGCCGCCGATTCCCGAACAGGTCGTGGACCCCAATGGCCGCGTCCTCTTCACGCGCGAGGACATTCTGGGAGGACAAGAGGTCTTCCTGAAATACGGCTTGATGGAGAACGGGACGATCTGGGGGCATGGGGCGTATTTGGGGCCGGACTTCTCGGCCGAGTATTTGCGCGCGCTCGGCGAGGATGCGGCAGCGTGGATCGCCCGCCAGCGCTTCGGGCGCGATCTTGCGGCGCTCACCGAACCGGAAGCGGCGACCGTGCGAGCCGAAGTCCAGCGGCTCCTCAAGCAAAACCGCTATGATCCGGAGCGCCGCGTGCTGGTCTTCACCGAGCCGGAAGCGCGCTCCTATGAGCGACAGATCGAGCGCTGGGCCGACTACTTCTCGCATCCGACGCGGAACATGGGATTACCGGCCGCCTACATTGGCGATCGAGAAGAGTTGCGGCGCTTGACGGCCTTTTTCGCGTGGACGGCGTGGGCGTCGGTGGCGCCGCGTCCGGGTCGAACCTACTCCTACACGAACAACTTCCCCTATGATCCGGCGGTGGGGAACACGCCGACGGGCGAGGCGGTGCTCTGGAGCGCGCTCAGTTTGATCGCGCTCCTGGGTGGATTGGCAGCCGTCCTCTTCGCCTTCGGCAAGTTCGATTATCTCGGATGGCGAGGGCGGGAAGGGCACGCGCATCCGCAGCTCATCCCGGGTCAGACGACGCCCGGCCAGCGCGCCGTGCTCAAATACTTCGTCGTCGTTGCGCTCCTCTTTCTGGCGCAAGTCTTGGTCGGCGGCGCCGTCGCGCACTATCGCGCCGATCCCGCGAGCTTCTACGGCCTGGACCTCTCGCGATGGCTTCCGAGCCACATCCTGCGGACCTGGCAT
>BEHK01000056.1 GCA_002898775.1 bacterium HR08
TGATCCTCCCCCAGAGCTGCATCCTCACCGATTATCTGCTGCATCGGACGGCGGAGCTGCTGGAGCGGCTCGTCGTCTACCCGGAGCGCATGCGGGCGAATCTGGAGGCGACGCGCGGATTGATCTTCAGTGGGGCGCTGCTGCTGGCGCTCACCGAGCGCGGCCTCTCGCGGGAACAGGCCTACGCCCTCGTGCAACGCCACGCCATGCGCGCCTGGGATGAAGGGGCCGATTTCCGAGAGCTCGTGCGCGCCGATCCCGAAATCCGCGCGCGGCTCGCGCCGTCAGAGATCGAGGAGATCTTCCGCCTGGATCGCGCGCTGCGGCATGTGGACGCCATCTTCCGCCGCGTCTTCGGCGAAGCGGCGCACCCCGCTCGAACGAAGGGAGATGGAGCCTCATGAGAGCGACCGTGCACGTCAGGCTGAAGCGGAGCGTCCTCGATCCTCAAGGTCAAGCGATCCACCAAGCCCTCCAAACCTTGGGCTACGAGGGCATCCGCGAGATTCGACAAGGGAAATACTTCGAGATCGAGCTGGAGGAGGGGCTCCCGCCCGAGCGCGCCCGCGAGCTGCTGGAACGGCTCGCGCATGAGGTGCTCGCCAATCCCGTGCTCGAGGAATACCGGGTCGAGATCGAGGGGGACGTGAGATGAGATTCGGCGTCGTCGTCTTTCCCGGCTCCAACTGCGATCATGATGCCTATCATGTGATCAGCAAGGTCCTCGGACAGCCGGTGGACTTCATCTGGCATAAGCAGACGGCGCTCGGCGACTACGATGCCGTGATCTTGCCGGGCGGCTTCTCGTATGGGGATTACCTGCGCGCGGGCGCGCTCGCCCGCTTCAGCCCCATCATGGGGGCCGTACGCGAGTTCGCCGCGCGCGGCGGACTGGTGCTCGGCATCTGCAACGGCTTCCAAATCCTCTGCGAGAGCGGCCTGCTGCCGGGCGCTCTCATGCGAAATCGCGGCCGCCGATTCCTCTGTCAATTCGTGCACGTTCGCGTTGAGGCGACCGATACGCCCTTCACGCAGCTCTATCGGAAGGGGCAGGTGCTCCATCTGCCCATCGCCCACGGAGAGGGGAATTACTACTGCGATCCCGAGACGCTCGCTGAACTCCGACGCGAGAACCGCATCATCTTCCGATACTGCGACGCCGAGGGGAACGTGACTGAGGCCGCCAACCCCAATGGGTCGCTCGACAATATCGCGGGCATCTGCAATCGAGAGCGAAACGTGCTGGGGATGATGCCCCATCCGGAGCGCGCATCGGAGGAGATCCTCGGCAGCTCCGACGGGCGCGCCCTCTTTCAATCGCTCGCGCTCGTTCTGGCCGCGATGACGCGCGAGTGACCGCATCCGCTCCGGGATGGAGAAGACGAAGCGCCAGCCCAGACGTCGTCCGAAGATCGGCGTGGTCCTCGGCGGAGGAGGGGCGAAGGGACTGGCGCACATCGGTGTCTTGAGGGTCCTGGAGGAGGCCGAGATCCCCATTGACGGGATCGTGGGGACGAGCGCCGGCGCCTTCATCGGCGGCGCCTACGCCAGCGGCGTTCCCATCCCGCAGATGATCGAGATGGCGCGTCGCCTCCGCTGGAGCGATCTGGGGCGCCTCCGCCCCTCACGACTCGGCCTCCGCGATGGACGACGCATGGAGGACTTCATTCGCGCGCATTTCCCCGTCACGCGCTTCGAGGAGTTGCGCATGCCGCTGGCCGTCGTCGCCACCGATATCGCCACCGGCCAGATGCGCGTTTTCACCAAGGGAGACCTCGCCTTCGCCATTCGCGCCAGTTGTGCCATCCCGGGATACTTCACCCCAGCCCTCGATGAGGAGGGACGGATGCTGGTGGACGGCGCCATCGTCGCGAATCTCCCGACGCTCGTGGCCGTGACGCTCGGCGCCGAACGCGTGATCGCCGTGGATGTGAACGCGTATCCCATCATGGAGACGCCGCCGCGAAACGCCTTCCAGATCTACACGCAAGCACTCGCCATCCTCTCCTTCACGGCGCAATCTTACATGGCCGAGCACGCCGATGTGCTCATCTCTCCGGACGTGGCCTCGTTCTCGTGGGATGAATTGGAACGCGCGGATGAGCTGATCCGAGCTGGGGAGGAGGCCGCGCGCAAGCGCCTCCCCGACTGCCGAGCCCTGCTCTCCCGACGGGAGGGGTTCTTCCGCCGATTGCGTCAGGCGCTGCTCATCGCGCGCCATCGCGCCGTTCCCCTTCGACGCTGAGGGCGCCTCCGGCTTGCCTTTCCGCCATCGGCTGTAATATATTGACCGGGGCGAACGATGCGGATCACGCGGGCGGATGCCATCTTCGTCGGATTCATCCTGAGTCTCCTCCTCTTCCTGCTGTTCCTCTCGACCCGACCTCGAGCATCTCCGTCGCCGCTGCCGCGAGACGATGCGCACCGCATGGCGCGCACGCGCTCGGAGTGTTTGGCGTGTCACGATCCGGAGCCCCCAACCGCGCCGTATCCGCTCCGTTCGTCCCATCCGCAGAAATGGCGAGATGCGACCTTCGCGTGTACGCGGTGTCATCCGCGCGAATGAACTTCGAAGAAGGGGGAGGAATATGGCGAAAGCGAAAACCGCGATCGCTCGATCCAAAGTGGCGAGGAGGGCCCCGGCCATCCGAACGGCGGCGGCTCCTCGCTTCCTCAATTACATCAACGGAGAGTGGATCCCGTCGGTCACCGGGGAGTATTTCGAGAACCGGAATCCGGCCGACACGCGCGATCTCATCGGCCTCTTCCCGAAGTCGAATGCCGAGGACGTGGCGCGCGCAGTGGCCGCAGCGCGCGAGGCCTATGACAAGTGGCGTCTGGTTCCGGCCCCCAAGCGCGCCGAGATCATGTTTCGCCTGGGGGAGATCCTGATCCGACGCAAGGAGGCCTACGCGCGCGAGATGACGCGCGAGATGGGGAAGATTCTGAAGGAATCGCGCGGCGATGTGCAGGAGGCCATTGATATCTGCTACTTCACGGCGGGTGAAGGTCGCCGCCTGTACGGACAGACGACCCCTTCGGAACTCCCGAACAAGTTCGCCATGTCCGTCCGCATGCCCGTGGGCGTGTGCGCGATCATCACCCCGTGGAATTTCCCCATGGCGATCCCCGCCTGGAAGCTCATGCCCGCGATCCTCTGCGGCAACACGGTCGTGATGAAGCCGGCGACGGATACGCCGCTCTCGGTCTACAACCTCGTCAAGGCGTGCGAGGAGGCCGGCGTCCCGCCCGGTGTCGTCAATCTCGTGACCGGTTCGGGATCGAGCGTGGGCACGCCGCTCATGACCCATCCCGATGTGCGGCTGGTGTCGTTCACGGGCTCGACCGAGGTCGGTCGCAAGGTCTCCGAAGCCTGCGCCCCATCGTTCAAGAAGTGCAATCTGGAGATGGGGGGGAAGAACGTCATCATCGTCATGGATGATGCGAATCTGGACCTGGCCGTGGACGGCGCCATCTGGGGGGGATTCGGCACGAGCGGACAACGCTGCACCGCCGCCAGCCGCATCGTCGTGCACAAGAAGGTCTACAAGAAGTTCCTCACGCAATTCGTCGAGCGCGCTCGCGCCCTGCGCGTCGGCAACGGATTGGACGAACGCACGGAGATGGGACCGATCATCAACGAGGCGCAAGTGGAATCCATCTTGCGCTACATCGAGATCGGGAAGACTCAGGATGGAGCCAAGCTCATGTGCGGGGGGAATCGGCTGACGCACGGGGAGTATGCCTACGGGTATTTCATCGAGCCGACGGTCTTCGCCGATTGCCATCCGGATATGGTCATCTGTCAGGAGGAGATCTTCGGCCCGGTCGTCTCCGTGATCCCCTGCAATTCCTTGGAGGAAGCTATCCAGATCGGCAACAACGTACGCTACGGGCTCTCGTCGGCCATCTACACGCAGGACATCAACAAAGCCTTCATCGCCATGCGCGAGATGTACACGGGGATCTTCTACGTGAACGCGCCCACGATCGGCGCCGAAACCCATCTGCCTTTTGGCGGGACGAAGGAGACGGGCAATGGACATCGAGAGGCCGGCGTGCAGGCGCTCGAACTCTTCACCGAGTGGAAGGCCGTGTACATTGACTACAGTGGCCGATTGCAGCGGGCGCAGATTGATACGGAAGCGCTCACCCGACTCGCATCTTGAGGCGCGTGGCGTCCCGCGAGGAGAGCGTCTCTCCGCGGGGCGCCTGCCTTCCTGGAGGAGACGCTCATGATCATCGGCGTTCCGAAAGAGCTCAAGCCCGATGAGTATCGCGTCGGCTTGGTCCCGGCCGGCGTGAAGGCGCTCAGCGAGGAGGGGCACACCGTCTATATCGAGGCCGGGGCCGGAGAGGGGAGCGGCATCTCGGATCGGGAATATGAAGAGGCCGGAGCGCGAATTCTGGAGGATCCGGATGAGGTCTGGGCGCGCGCCGATCTGATCATCAAGGTGAAGGAGCCAATCCCGATCGAATACGCGCGTTTGCGAGAAGGACAGATCCTGTTCACGTACCTGCATCTGGCGCCTGCGCCGGAGCTGACGCGCGAGCTGCTGGCGCGCAAGGTCACCGGCATCGCCTACGAGACGATCACCGACGCCGAAGGCCGCTTGCCGCTGCTCACGCCGATGAGCGAAGTCGCCGGGCGTATGGCCGTACAGGTCGGCGCGACGTATCTGCAGAAGACGCACGGGGGGCGCGGCGTCTTGCTCGGCGGCGTCCCCGGTGTGCTGCCGGCGAACGTCGTCATCCTCGGCGCCGGCGTCGTCGGCACCAATGCCACGCGCATCGCCGTCGGCATGGGCGCGCAGGTGACCGTCATTGATAAGAACCTCGACCGGCTCCGCTACCTGGACGATATCTTCGGGAGCCAGATTCGCACGCTCGTCTCGAACACCTACAACATCTGGAACGCCATCGAGAACGCGGATCTGGTCATCTGCGGCGTCCTGATCCCAGGGGCGGCGGCTCCCAAGCTCATCACCCGCGAGATGCTCAGCTGCATGCACAAGGGAGCCGTCATCGTGGACGTGTCGGTGGATCAAGGGGGGTGTGTGGAGACCTCGCGGCCGACGACACATAGCGATCCGGTCTTCTTCGTGGACGATGTGTTGCACTATTGCGTGCCGAACATGCCGGGGGCGGTGCCGCGAACGTCGACCTTCGCGCTGACGAACGTGACGCTGCCGTATGCGGTGAAGCTGGCTTCGCTGGGGGTCTGGGGGGCAATTCGGTCAGACCCGGGGCTGCGCTTGGGCGTCAACACGTATCGGGGATACGTCACCCACCCGGCCGTGGCCGAGTCGCAGGGGCTGGAGTACACGCCCCTGGAGGACATCGCATGAACCCCCGCCCCGCGAAGCTCCGAGGGGAGGGAGAAGAATACCCTGCTGCCCACGGCCACCTCCGAAAACGAGAAAGGGGCTTGACAGACAGACAGTATACTCAAGGCCGCCAGATTGGAATAAGGGAGGTGTCCTATGGGCGGCATTGGACGGAGAGGTCTCAAGAAGGTGGCCTTCGGAGGCCTTTTGATCGTGGCAATGGCTTGTAGTGGCCCGGCGTGGGCCGATGGGCGCTGTGAGGACGAGAGGGGAGCGTCGTCACGTGGGATTCGTCAGCCTGAAACGACGTCGAGGCGTTCGGCGTCTGCGACGACTGGGCTCCCCATTTTGAGGCTTCGATCTGAGAGCCCCCCACGATATCACCTGGGCGGCGCAAAGGCCTCTCATGCGGGGAGGGCGACGTCCGCTGTCGCCAAGGGCCTCAGTGGGACGACGGCCTTTCCATCAGAGGCGGCTGCGAATCCGCCTCCTTCTTCAAAGGACGTCGCTGCTGTGAGCTTAAGCGCGCTGACAGCTCCCGTGAAATCTGCGACGGGGCCTCCTCCGGCAGGATGGTGGGGATGTCTGGCTGACTGTCTGGATTCAGCAGGCGTGGGTCTTTTTGATATCCTCGCATGTGCTGGCACGTGTGGGGTGGCGGTGGCCTTTGGCGCGGGGGTTTGGGGATGTGCAATTTGTGTTGGCGTGGGCGCTGGATTAGTTGGGCTCTGTGGGCATCTCTGCTTGATTTATGCTTAAGGATCGAGCTGTGATCTCATGCCGGAGCACGCGCGGCATGGATCGACCATGCGGTGCGAGGTGACCGAGAGTTGCGGGCGATGGCGAGGGAGGATACCTTTGAAGGCCATCCTCGCCATCGCCCCCAATGTGGGAGATCATCATGCTTCGTGAGCTGCACGCGATAAAGGCTTTGGTGAAAAAGGACCTTCTTTTCGAGCCAGCGTTCCGCTTCCTTGTCCCCTACTTTTGTATTTCATACTGTGCGGCTTTGTTATGGGGAGCACTCGAGTCACACCCCGCATGGCCTTTACCTCATGAGCGGTGGGGGCTATCAACGGCTTCGCAACTTTTTATACCGTCCGTCCTATTCTCCCCAGTCCTCCTCTCCTACATTTTCGTGGAGGTGATTCGGCGCGAGAAGCAACACACCTCGTTCATTTACCTTCGGGCATTTCCCATTTCCCCAAGGGGACTTTTCTGGGGACGCGTATTTTCCTGCTGGGTGATCTCGATGGTCTGCATCTTCCCCGTTTATGTGCTGTTCCTCGTTCTTCATGTGGCGGACCTTGTGACTCAGGATCTTTTAGCGCCGCTGGTGCTTGGGATTCGCTTCCCCATTTTCTTGATCGCGGTGGCATTCTTTGTGTCCACGGTGTTCGTTGGATTGGCCATGAACGTCAGTCCACAACTCCTCCCCGTTATTGCGGCCGTTGTCGGTACGGTGGTGGTTTTGATGCCGCTCCTGTTCTCCGAATTGATCATGGGCACGGAGTTTGAGTTTCTCCTCTTCAAGCTGGTCCGAGCAGTTGGGACCATGTTCAGGGCTTCGGCAGCTCTCTTCATCCTCTCGCTTTTACTCGGCGGGATGTTTTCGCAGCTCTTCTCCCGGAAGAGGTCTTATGTGTAAGGAGATGGCGGGCGCTCGTGGGGAGATCTCAAAGGACTATGAGCCACGGGCGTGCGATCTCGCCCGAAGTCGGTTATGTCGGGTGAGATGGACGCTATAGATCACATTGCGAGTCCGCGGTCAAGAGAGTAGGGAGGAGCGATTATGCGTGTGACGGGATTGTTGATTCTCGGTGTGTTCTGGTCATTGCCGGTTATCCTCCTTGCTCAAGAGCCCGCTGAATCGCCTCGTCAACGGGCTCTCCGAGAGTTGGAGGGAATCCTTGCAGAGACCGATAACCTTGCGGACAAACTCGCGTACGTTAAAGTTCGGGCCAGGGCAGCAAACCTGCTGTGGCTCCATGATCCGGATCGAGCCCGCACGATCTTTCGAGAGCTGTGGAAGTTGGTGGATGAGCAAACGGAGGCTTTATTTGATCGGGAGGCGGCCCGTACGGACCTCTTGAAGAACCTGTTCCCCAGAGATCGCAATACGGCGCGAGCGCTATTGGAGAAAGCGTTAGGCGGGCATAAGAGCGAAGAGGCTCCGTACCGAGCGCAGATCGCAGGCACGGATCACAACGTGAGACGGCTCGTGAGGCTCTCTTCCGAGCTGGTGGAACAAGATCCGGCAATGGCGGCCGCATTGTTGGAACGGAGCCTCTCGGTGAGCGTATCTCCGGCAGCGCTATTGACCCTCTTCCGCTTGAGGGAACAGGATCCGAGCCTTGCGGATTATATCGTCGCGCGGACATTAGAGGTCCTCAGGATGCGGCCGACCGTGATCGCCTTACCTGGAGTGTATGTGCTTGCCGATTACGTGTTCCCCTCCATGCCAAGCTTCGGGAATCCTGGAACGAGGCCGCCCGACATCTCTCTGCGCGTACAGTATGTCTCAACCGCGTACGAGATTCTCCAAAGGTCACTGGCTGAGTCCGAATCAACGCTTCAACGGGAGGAGAGATATACCGAGAAGGATCTTCATTTCAGGCGGGTCTATCAAGGGCAAGTTGCTGCCCTCCTTTCAGCTCTTGCTCCGCGCTATCTGCCTGAGCGGGCGCAGGAGTTGAAGACGCGAGCGGCGACTCTCGCAGCTGACCTGCCGCCTGAGACGGCCCGCCTGCTTCGGTTCACCCTCGCGCGGATCAGCGGCTCTGTGAGGGAATCTGAAGATCTAGAAATGGTCATCTCGGTGGCCCTCGCCAGAGGGGACGTTGACAAAGCTCGACGGGCCTTGGAGAAACTGGAGGACGAGAACACGAAGAAGGCATTCGCTCAATCGATCGCGAACGTCGAATTCAGAGCTCATCTGGCGAAGTCCAATCTCGCCGAGGCCTTGATGGCGGCCCGTCGAGTTGAAGATCCGAACCTTCGGGGATCTTTGTACGCGCAGGTCGCACGGGCAGCCCATCGAAAAGGGGAAGTCAATCTCTCCAGGATGATTCTGATCGAAGCGCGAGCCGCGCTTTCGACGTCTGAGCCCAACGGGGTGCGCGTCCGGACGTTGTTATCGCTCGCGTCCGAAGCTTCGGCCATATCGGCATCGGAAGCTGTCCAATTGCTCTGGGATGCCGTATCCGCTCTCAATGCCCTTAAGGCGATGTCGGGAGCAGATGCGACACGCGATTCGCTCGCCAAGATTAATGACCCGCGTAGCTTCAGTGAGGCCACGGAGCTGTGGCGGGCCTTTTCGTCCGTCGGGCGCGTAGATCTCGAAGGCGCCCTGTGGACGGCCCATCAGATTCGAGACGAAGTCGTCAGGCTCGTCGCCCGACTGGCGGCTTGCCAGGAGTGGTTGGCGGAGGCCGGCGAGCCGTAAACCATTGAAATGCCGGTGGAACTCGGTTATTATGTGCTCTCCGGTCGGCGTTTCGTCCGTGAGGATAAAGCGCGCATAATCATTGTGATGGTTCCCGTGAGCGTCCAATGAAAGCGCTTGAGGTCAACGAGCTGAGGAAGCGATATAAGCGATTCGACCTGCAGGTCTCCTTTTCGATCGAAGACGGAGAGACGCTCGCTCTTGTCGGGCCCAATGGAGCCGGAAAGACGACTCTTATTTACACGCTCTTGAACATCGTTCGCCGAGACGGAGGGGAGATTCGCTTCTTCGGGCTCGACGTGGATCGGCACGAAGTCGAAATCAAGCGGCGATTGGGCGTATTCTTCGAGGAACCTCACCTCTTCGACGATCTTCGGGTCCGCCATATCTTGGAATTCTGCGGATCGTTCTATCCGACTTGGGATCGGCGATATGCTTTTCAATGGCTCGAAGAGCTCGGCGTTGATCCGAACCAAAAGTTCAAACGTTTGTCCAAGGGGATGAGAGCGAAGGTCGCTGTGGTGGTTGCGTTCGCCCCCAGGCCGAGGTTGTTGATCCTCGATGAACCCACCGCCGGGCTTGATCCCAAGATGAGGAGAGTGCTGGTGGAAAAAGTTCGGGAGGCTCGGAGGGAATTTTCGCCCGCCATTTTGCTGACGTCTCATATCATGAGGGATGTTGAAGAATTGGCCGACCGCATTGCCTTCTTGGAAGATGGGCGGATCACGCTGTTGCGAAGCCGGGAGGCCTTGAAAGAATGGCGGATCATCGAAGGCGTTTGCGATGGAGCACTGTCCGTGGAGGCCATAAGCGTCAAGTTCGGAGAAGCGAATCAATTCCAGTTGCTCACGGAGCATTGCGGAGAAGAGCTTTTTAACCGACTGCAAGAATGTGGGGCCACGGTGACACGAGTCCTCGCTCCCGATTTAGAAGAGATTTACGATTGGATCATTGACGCTCGGAATCGGAAAAGTGAAGGACGTTCGGGCCGTCGCAGCGTCCCTGAGGGGTTCTCTCCGGTGAATATCGCCTTCAAGTGAGCGTCAGTGAAGTCGTGTACGAAGACGGTGCGCGATGGACGAAGGCGATGGATCCGGCGCATCCCGCTCTGGAGGAAGGTCCATCAGCACCACGCGCGAGCAGCACGGGGTGCCCACACCAAGGGTGTTTCTGGAACCCACAGTATGAGTGTTATACCTGCCGGACGTCTGAAGGGTTCGGATGTACGATCCAGAGAGGCGATTGCCTGCAATGTACGGAATGGCGCTGCTCGGCGCCTCCGGAAGAGCCACCGGGGGCCTCTTCTTGAGAGAAGAGCCCAGGTGGGCGTGCTCTTTTCAATCCTTCTCGCTCTGAGCCTCACGTGGGGGGAGCCTCCACAGCGGCCGACAGAGCGCGAGAGGGATCGAGACCGAGCGATCGCTGAGCTCTTGGCTCTTGTTGAAACCGCGCGCCGTTTTCCCTCGCCGGAGCTGGGAGCGCGCGTGTTAGCGAAATTAGCCGATGCCCTCTGGGCGGTGGACGAATCCCTCGCCCGTCGGCTCTTCGAAGAAGCGCTTGCGCGTCTTGAGGTCGCCCCCAATTCCACGATGCGCGAAAGACGATATCGGCTGCGGCAGGACCTCATCCGCCGGGTCGCTCGGCATGACCCCGAATTCGCCAACCGATTGCTCGCCCGACTCCAGGAAGAGCAAGACGTCCTGGATCCTCTCCGCCCAGTCTCGGAACGAACGCGTCATCGCCTAACGGTGGCGCGCGACATGCTCGACGAAAATCCGGAACGGGCAGCCCGTATGGTTAGGGAAACCTTTGGCGAAGGGATCACCGACGACACGCTTCTCTTCCTGAGTGCGTTGAGGAGGAGGAACCCGCAACAGGCGGATCGGTTGTTTGAACAGGCCTTGCCGTCCGCCGTGTCCCACCGAATCTGAATGAGCTCTTGCTCCTCGGCTCGTATCTCTTCACCGAGAGGATGCAGATCTCTTTCTCCCAAATCGCCGGACGTCCGGCCGTGAACGTCACTCCCGGTCTTTTCGCCCACGAGATCGGATCCCGGACACTCATCCGGAAGTATCTGGATGCTGCTCTTCACACACTAGCACCACTGGCCTTCGCCTCCGCTCAGCGGCTCACCCTCTATGAGATTGGACTCACTGCGGCTGCGATTCGGCAACTGCTCCCGCTCTACGAACGGCATGCGCCCGAGCACGTGCCTCTCCTCATCAGCTGGCTGTATCAGCTCACGCCACACCTCCCAGAGCCTCTTCGCCCTCGTGCAGCCCCCTCACCCCCAGAGTCCGAGTATCCGACGGCCGCTGTGGAGCGCGCGCGAAAAGAGACACACCCGGAGAAACGCGACTTGCTGTATCTTCGGATCGTCTACGCCCTTTACACTCAGGGCGACTATGAAGCGGCGCGGGAAGTCGCCGCAGAGCTGACGGACCCGAGAGCGAAAGCGCAGGTGATGTCTCTATTAGAGACCGCGATCCGGAGGAGGCGAATCGCCCAAGGGGTAGAGCCATCGGACGTGCGCTCGCGGAAGCTCGACCTCGTGCAAGAATCACTTCTCACCGTCGAGTGGGCGAAAGCTCTGCTCCAGAAGAAGCGAGTGGATGAAGCCAAGCTCCTGCTACAGGGGCACATCGCGCGGGTGCTGGCCGATGACCCTGCACATCCCCTCCGATGGGTGGCGCTCACGGGACTCCTGGACACCTTGAGGCGCATAGACGTCCAAGAGGCGTTCCCCCTTCTCGCCGGTTTGGCCCGCGCCCTCGATTCCCCTTCACGATCGCCCGATCCCGCAGCCCCGCGCGTCGAGGATGGGCCGACGCACATCCTATACCCGATTGGGATCGGGAAGCACCGCCTCCCCTTCCTCCTCGCCTTGGGCGAGGAGTTCGACGTGGAGAAAGTCATCACAGAATTCGCGCGCCACGACTTCGAGGCGACGCTCGCATGGATACATCATCTCCGAACGGAAGAGGTGCGGGCTTCCCTCCTCATCGCCGCGTGTCAGGCCATTCTCCACTGAAGGTCAACCGGCAAGGACGGCGCCAGGAGAAGGAGATGTTCGCCGTCTCGACGATGGGAGGGCGGCGGCTCGGCCATCAGAGGAAAAGCCGCGAAACGCTTCGCGAGAGGGAGCGCTTCGGTCGTCTCAGGAATGGCCCTGCAGCGGCGCGATATGCAGAGGGGTATAGAGCGCTCCTTCCGGGCGGAGATCGCTGCGCATCAGGATGAGCTGCGTGACGAGGAACCGATAGCTCGGAAACTCCTCAGCGAGGAAACGGCGCACCAGCTCTCGCGCCGATCGCTCCGAGCGCACGCGCCCGATGGTGAGATGCGCCGTGAAGGGGCGCGGCTCTCGGGCGAACCCGTGACGAGAGAGGACGTCCTCCACCTCGGTGACGAGCGCCTGGAGAGCGCCGCGCTCATCTCGAATGCCGATCCACAAAACGCGCGGGCGATCCGCGCGCGGGAAGATCCCGCCGCATCCCGTCACCAGCTCGAACGGCGCGCATCCCCGCGCGATCTCATCCAAAGCGGCGCGGAGGATGGACACGCGCGCTTCCTCCACATCGCCGAGGAACTTCACCGTGAGATGCACGTTCGCCGGCCGCGTCCAGCTCACGTCGGCCGGGACGCGCTTGAGCTTCGCCTGCACGGCTTCGATCCGCGCCTTGACCTCCTCCGGGACATCAATGCAGATGAAGGAGCGAATCGCCGCCATGCCTCACGCCCCGTGACCTTCGGAAGTCGTCGCCTCTCCTGCGGCGGGTGCGCTCACCTCCCCTTCGTAATACCTCCGCCCGCGAAGCGATTCCGGCAAGCAGGACATCTCCGTCCCCGGCGCGCCCGGCTCGTGATCGTGGATGTACACATACCCCTGGCCATAGCCCAGGTTGCGCATCAGGTCGGTGACCGGATTCCGGAGATGCAGCGGCACGGGGTCTCGCGGATGCTCGCGCACATCGCGCTCGGCGGCTTGATACGCGCGCAAGACGGCGTTCGACTTCGGCGCGCGGGCCAGATAGAGCGCAGCTTGCGCGAGCGCCAATTTCGCCTCAGGGAGCCCCACGAAGTGAACAGCGTGCATGGCCGCCACCGCTTGGACGAGCGCTTGCGGATCCGCGAGCCCGATGTCCTCACTGGCGAGGATGACCAATCGCCGCGCGATGAAAAGCGGATCCTCACCCGCTTCGAGCATGCGCGCGAGCCAGTAGAGCGCCGCATCCGCATCCGAATGGCGCACCGATTTGATGAAAGCCGAGATCAGGTTGTAGTGCTCCTCGCCGCCCTTATCGGAAAAGAGCAGGGGACGCCGAATGATCTCGCGCACGATCTCCTCGGTCACTCGGAGCGTCCCATCGGCGAGCGGCTCGGCGCTGTGCACCGCCATCTCCAGGACGTTGAGGGCCACGCGCGCATCCCCGGATGCATGCGCGGCGATGGCGCCCAGGAGCCGCTCCTCGATCTCCACGCGGAGGCGCCCCAGACCGCGCTCCTCGTCCGCGAGGGCGCGCCGCAAGACGGTGAGCACCTCGGCTTCCGACAGCGGCTTCAAGACGAAGACCTGACATCGAGAGAGCAGCGGGGCGATCACGTGAAACGAGGGATTCTCCGTCGTCGCCCCGATGAACACCACATCGCCTCGCTCGACGAACGGCAGGAAGGCGTCCTGCTGCGCTCGATTCAGATGATGGACCTCATCCACGAAGAGGATCGTGCGCCGTCCCTGCGCGCGTCGCCACTCCCCGGCCATGAGCATCGCCTGACGGATCTCCTTGATCGTCCCCAGGACGGCGGAGAAGCGCACGACGTGCGCCTTCGTGTGATGGGCGATCACGCGCGCGAGCGTCGTCTTGCCGCTTCCCGGCGGTCCCCACAGGATCATCGAGACGAGCCGATCGCGTTCGATCAGGCGCCGCAGAGGCTTGCCCGGACCGATCAGGTCCGCTTGCCCAACGATCTCCTCCAAGGTTCGAGGACGCATGCGGTCCGCCAAGGGAGCGGCCCCCGATGCCGCCCCTTCATCTTCCGAGAGGGGGAATAACAGGCGCTCCTCATCCATGAGGCATCTCCTGACGGCGCCCGAGGCCTCACGCCGTCTCGCCCCGAACGGGCGCTCACGCTTCCTCGGATCTCGATGCCGAAGCCTCCGGGACGACCTCGTCCCCCTTCGCCTTCTCGCCGATGAACTCCCGCTCGCGCACGCGAGCCGCCTTCCCTTTCAGCTGGCGAAGATAATAGAGCTTGGCCCGACGCACATCCCCCCGGCGGACGACCTCGATCCGCTCGATCACCGGCGAATGCAGGGGGAAGATGCGCTCGACCCCGACGCCGAAGCTGATCTTCCGCACGGTGAAGGTCTCGCGCAGTCCGCCGTGCTTGCGCGCGATCACAACGCCCTCGAAGACCTGAATGCGCTCCTTATCCCCCTCCTTGATGCGCACGTGGACGCGCACCGTATCCCCAGGGGCGAAATCCGGGATGTCGGTTCGCATCTGCGCCTTCTCGAATTCCGCGAGAATTGGATTCATACGCTCCTCTCCCTCGATCAACGCTGCGCTTATGCCCAAAAGGGTTTCATTTTATCGGCTCTCGTCCGTTTTGGGAAGCGCGCGTCTGAGCTCCTCCAGCACGCGACGATCTTCATCGCTCAGCACGGCCTTTTCGAGGAGATCGGGGCGATTCCGAAGCGTCTTCGCCAGGGCCATGCGTCGCCGCCAGCGCGCGATCTCCGCGTGATGTCCGGAGAGCAAGACGTCGGGGACGCGAAGGCCGCGGAAATCCGCCGGACGCGTATACTGCGGATGGTCGAGGATCCCTCCTTCAGCGAACGACTCCCGACGCGCGGACTCCTCGCAGCCCAGGGCTCCGGGTAAGAGGCGAACGATGGCCTCGACGATCACCATCGCCGGGATCTCCCCCCCGGCCAGGACGTAATCCCCGATGGAGATCTCATGCGTCGCCAGGTGCTCGGCCACGCGTTCATCCACGCCCTCATACCGACCGCAGATGAGGACGATGCGCGCGCACTGGGCGAGCTGCCGAGCCATCGCTTGCGTGAAGACCCGCCCCTGAGGGGTGAGCAGGACGACCGCCACGCGCTCCCGATCGAACCGTTCGCCGAGCACGCTCTCGACCGCGCGAAAGATGGGCTCCGGCTTGAAGACCATTCCCTCCCCCCCGCCGAACGGGCGATCATCCACCGTCCGATGTTTATCCGTGGTGAAATCCCGCAAATTGTGCACGACGATCTCGACCAATCCCCGCTCCCGAGCCCGTCGCACGATCCCGTAGTCGAAGGGCCCACGGAACATCTCCGGGAAGATCGTCAGGATATCGAATCGCATGCTGATCGGCGAACGCGAGAGCGGCAAGACGGCTTACGGCCGAGGCGTTTCGCCCCCACGCTCCGTTGTCCGCCCTCGCAGTGGACGCTCTCGATTCAGGTCGAGCAATCCGTCCGGAGGAGTGATGAGGATGCGCTTGGCGGAGATGTCCACCACCGGGCAGATGGCCCGAGCAAACGGGATCAGCACCTCCTCCGCTTCTTCCCCCTCGACCACGAGCAACGGGACTTCAGCCGTCTCCATCACCTCTCGAACTCGGCCTACGCGCTGGCCGGATTCCGTCCACACCTCACACCCGATCAATTCGAAGAGGAAGTACTCGTCTTCTTCGAGGGGGATGGCCTCCCGGCGCGCGATCTTTACCCACCATCCCCTGAGTCGGCTCGCGGCTTCGATCGTCTCGCACCCTTCGAGCTTCAGGATGACCTGACCGCGGTGGAACCAATAGTGCTCCACGCGCGACTCCACCGCTTGTCCGTCCGACGCCTCCAGCCGCACGCGCGTGACGGCGGCGAATCGCTCCGGACGATCCGTCACGATCTCGGCCACGACTTCCCCCTTCACCCCTC
>BEHK01000057.1 GCA_002898775.1 bacterium HR08
TCATCCGGAGATCATCCTCATCGTCCTCCTGATTGACGAGCGGCCGGAGGAGGTGACCGACATGATGCGCTCGGTGCACGGGGAGGTCATCAGCTCCACGTTCGACGAGCCGGCCGCGCGCCATGTGCAGGTGGCCGAGATGGTCATCGAGAAGGCGAAGCGGCTGGTCGAACACGGGCGCGATGTCGTCATCCTGCTGGATTCGATCACGCGGCTGGCGCGCGCGTACAACGCCACGATCCCCTCCTCGGGGAGGGTCCTCTCCGGCGGTCTGGACGCGAACGCCCTGCAGCGTCCCAAGCGCTTCTTCGGCGCCGCGCGCAAGGTGGAAGAAGGGGGATCGCTGACGATCATCGCCACGGCGCTCATTGATACGGGATCGCGCATGGACGACGTCATCTTCGAGGAGTTCAAAGGGACGGGCAATATGGAGATCCATTTGGATCGGCGCCTCGTGGATAAGCGCATCTTCCCCGCCATTGACATCCTGCGGTCGGGCACGCGCAAGGAGGAGTTGCTCATCCCCCCCGAGGATCTTCATCGGATCTTCATCCTCCGACGCGTCCTCAGCCAGCTCTCGCCCGTCGAAGCGATGGAGCTGCTTTTGGAGAAGTTGAGCCGGACCCGCTCGAACGCCGAATTCCTCGCCTCGATGCACACCCTGGAATGAATGGCGATGGGGCTTGGGCGCATCGTCCGTTGACAGGCGGTGCGGGGGGCTTTATGATCTCGCCGGAGTCGTGAGGAGAAGACCTCTGAGGAGGATGACGATGAGAGGGGGGGTGAAGCGAGTCCTCATCAGTGCGGCCGTCATCGTGGGGATGCACGTGGTCGTCGGCGCGCTGGTCTCGCTGTATGCCCAGCGCCTCGCCGAATCGGAATCGGAACCGCTGATGGCGACGCTCCGATTCGGGAATCCCTTATTCCTGGCCATCACGCTCGGGAGCTTCTTCATTGGAGGCTTGATCCTCGGGCTCATGCAAGAGCGCGTCCTCTTGGGCGAACCGATCCTCGCCGCCCTCGGCGCGATGCTGGTGACCTCATTGGCGGTCTTGGCCGGAGCGCCGGAGACCATCTTCCTCGTCTCCTTCGCGCGGGTGGGGGCGTGGATGTCGCTCCTGGTCACGGTCGCCGTCGGCGTCGTCGCGACCGTCGCGGGAGCGTTGATCGGGGAGCGCTTACGAACGCCCGCGGAGGAGACGCCGATCGTGCGCGCCTCCATCGCCACGGGGTTGGGCCTTGTGATCATCGGGCCGTTTCTGCTGCTGATGCCCTATGGCTTGCCGTGGTACATCGTCGTGATCGCCATCTTGGTCGTCCTCGTGTTGGTGGGCGTAGCGTATTATCTCTTCGTCGAAGGGCCGACGTTCGAGCAGGAGGTGAGCGAGATCTCCATCAGCCCGGAGCGAAAAGAGTGATCCGGAGGCGCCTTCGCCGATCTCCCGCGTAGAGCTCTCGTCTCCGTCGAAGGAGCAGCGTCCCCTCGCCTGGGAAGGCGCTGTGGGGGAGCAGCGGCTCACTCCAAGCGGCGCACAAGCCGGCGATGCTCTTGCCACAGCTCTTCAGGCAGACGATCGCCGAACCGGTGGAAGAACTCCGCGATGGCTTCCGCTTCGCGACGCCAATCGTCAGAATCCACGCGCAGCAGCTCCCGGAGTGTTTCCTTCGAGAGCGCGAGCCCATCCAGATCAAGCGCTTCGGGCGTGGGCACATATCCAATGGGCGTCTCTTGGGCCTCGCCGCCTCCGTTCACGCGCTCGATGATCCATTTGAGGACGCGAAGATTCTCGCCGAATCCCGGCCAGAGGAACCGACCGCTCGCATCTGTGCGGAACCAGTTGACGTGGAAGATTCTCGGCATTTTCGAGCTGCGCGCGCCCATGCGCAGCCAGTGGCGGAAGTAATCGGCCATGTTGTAGCCGCAGAAGGGGAGCATCGCCATCGGATCGCGACGCACGACGCCCACTTCCCCCACGGCCGCCGCCGTCGTCTCCGAGGCCATGCTCGCGCCGACGAAGACTCCGTGCGTCCAGTCGAAGGCCTCATAGACCAATGGCGCCACGCGCGCTCGCCGTCCGCCAAAGAGGATCGCCGAGATGGGCACTCCCTGCGGATCCTCCCAATGCGGGGAGATCGAGGGGCACTGTCGCGCCGGCGCCGTATAGCGCGCGTTCGGATGAGCCGCCGGTCGGCCGCTCCTCGGCGTCCATGGTCGCCCCTGCCAGTCATAGGCATATTCCGGCGGATCGCTCATTCCCTCCCACCAGGGGGTCCCGTCTGGCGTCAGCGCCACGTTCGTGAAGATCGAGTTCCGCGAGAGCGCGATCATCGCGTTGGGATTCGTCCGCATGCTCGTGCCCGGAGCGACACCGAAGAAGCCCGTCTCCGGATTCACCGCCCAGAGGCGACCATCCGGACCGAACCGCAGCCATGCGATGTCGTCCCCGACGGTCCAGACCTTGTAGCCGCTCAGCGCGGGTGGAGGGACGAGCATGGCGAGGTTCGTCTTCCCGCACGCGCTCGGGAAGGCGCCGGCCAGATACGTCACCCGCCCCTCCGGGTCCTCGACGCCGATAATCAGCATGTGTTCGGCCAACCATCCTTCGTCCCGCGCCTCGACACTCGCGATGCGCAAGGAATGGCACTTCTTCCCGAGCAGGGCATTGCCCCCGTATCCCGATCCGATGCTCCAGATCGCGCGCTCCTCTGGGAAGTGGCAAATGTAGCGCCGTTCTGGACTCAGATCGCCGAGCGAGTGCAGACCCCGCACGAAGCGATCGGAATCCCTCAAGTGTTCCAGCGCGATCGTCCCCATGCGCGTCATAATGCGCATATTCGCGACGACGTACGGACTGTCGGTCACCTCCACGCCGACTTCGCTGAAGGGAGAGCCGGGCGGGCCCATCAGATACGGCACGACGTACATGGTCCGCCCCCGCATGCATCCGCGAAAGAGCGAGCCCACGCGTTCGCGCGCTTCTTCGGGAGCCATCCAGTTATTCGTCGGGCCCGCATCCTCCGGTCTCGGGGTGCAGATGAAGGTCAGATGTTCCGTCCGCGCGACATCGGTCGGATGGCTGCGATGAAGATAGCAGTTGGGGTACTTCCGCTCGTTGAGGCGAAGAAGCGTCCCCTCGCGCAGCATCTGTTCGATGAGCGCGTGGTATTCGTCCTCCGACCCGTCGCACCAGACGATGCGATCCGGCCGCGTCACCTGCGCGACGTCTTCGACCCAATCGGTGAGGGTTTTGGAGATCATATGAGAGCCTCCATGAGAAGGGTGCCGAGCTTCACTGCGGGGGGGCATCGGCGGAGAGCTCACCACGTGGAGGACAAGGGGCTTCGTCTCCCCCGCGAGAGACGGGAAAAACGTTGAAGGCCCCCGTATCGCTCTCTCTCATCGCTTCGTCCCCCGAGTCGCCCGCGATCAGGGGGAATTATACTCGGTCGGAAGCGCCTTTTGCTACCGCTCAGCGTCCATTTGCCGGAGGCGTTCGCGAAATTCAAGGGCCTTGCGGGTGATGGCGCGCGGGCGCGGCCCATCAGCGGGCTCCACGTATCCCTCGCGCTCCATCATATCAATGATCGAGGCCGCGCGCCCGTAGCCGATGCGCAAGCGGCGTTGTAGGACGGACGTGGAAGCGCGTCCCATCTCCACGACGATCTTGAGGGCTTCTTCATACAACTCGTCGCGTTTCTCCCCACCCCCATGCGCCGCCGCGTACTCCTTGTCCGACATGAGGACGGTCTCATCATAGTGAGGCTCGCCTTGCGCCTTGAGGAACTCGACCACGCGCTTGATCTCCGCCTCCTCGAGGAAGGCACCGTGCACGCGCACCAGGCGCGAGGAGCCCGGTGGCAGAAAGAGCATGTCGCCGCGTCCCAAGAGCGCTTCGGCCCCATTGGCGTCGAGGATCGTGCGCGAATCCACCTTCGAGGAGACGCGAAAGGCGATGCGGCAGGGGAAGTTCGCCTTGATGAGGCCCGTGATGACATCCACCGAGGGGCGCTGCGTCGTCAGGACCAGGTGCAGGCCGACGGCTCGCGCCATTTGCGCCAGGCGCGTGATCGCCGTCTCGACCTCACTGGAGGCGACCATCATCAGGTCGGCCAGCTCATCAATGATAATGACGATGTAGGGGAGCGGACGAATCGGCTCTCCGCTCTCGGACCTCACGCGCCGGTCGGAGAGGTCTCGCACTTCGCGGTTGAATTGCTCGATATTGCGAACGCCGAAGCTCGCGAGCAGTTTGTAGCGATTCTCCATCTCGGCGACGGCCCACTTCAGCGCGTACGCCGCACGCTTCGGATCGGTGACGATGGGGGCCAGCAGATGGGGGATGCCATCGTAAAGCCCCAGCTCCAGGCGCTTCGGATCAATGAGGATGAACCGCACCTCCTCCGGCGTCGCCTTGAAGAGGATGGAGACGAGGATGCAATTGACCGTCATGGACTTGCCCGAGCCCGTGGCCCCCGCGATCAGCAGATGCGGCATCTTCGCCAGATCGCTGATGTAAACCCCGCCGTCAATCGTCTTGCCCAGAGCGATCGTGAGGCGGGAGCGCGATTCCTGAAACTTCTTCGATTCGAGGATCTCGCGCAGACGGATCAGCTCGCGATGCTTGTTGGGGACTTCAATCCCGATCGTGGACTTGCCCGGGATGCGATCAATCCGAATGGATTCGGCCTCCAGGGCGAGGCAGAGATCTTCGACCAGGCTGACGATGCGGCTGTACTTGATCCCCGGATCCGGTTTGAACTCGAATGTCGTCACGACCGGACCCGGGCTGATCTGGTGCACGTGCCCTGTGATGCCGAACTCCTTGAACTTCTCCGCCAGCAGGACGGCCCGTTGCATCAGCTCCTCATGCGCCTGCTCGTGCGGGGGGGGAGGCTCTGTGAGCATCTCTACCGAGGGGAGCGAGAAGCCTTCTCCCGGGCTGAGCGATCTGGAGCGCTCGGCAGGGCTCGCCTTCTCCACCGGTTTGGTGGTTCGGACCGAAGCCGTCGAGAGCATCTCGGCGATCGGGTCTGCGGGGGCCTGGCGCGCGGCTTCGCTCGAGGGACGCCATCTGGTCGGAGCCGGTGTCGGAGAAGGACCGGCGCGCTCGATGATCTCTTCAACGTCAACGGGGACGGGAGGGACGGGGCTGCGCGTCCGGGGAGTCGCCTCCGCTTCGGCCTCCGCGAGCGAGAGCGCAGGTTCGACCGCTGGCGCTTCTTCCCGATGAGCCGCAGCCACTCCCGGCGCGCGCGGGAGCTCGGAAGAGGCGGTCGTCGTCGCCATTGCGGTGAGATCGGGCGCCCCGGCTGAGGCGATCTTCGGTCGCGGCGCGCTTGCAGGTCCTGCCGCAGCGCCCATGACCTCCTCTCGCTCCGGGCGCTCCCCGGTCTTTCGGAGACGAGCCGTGATGCTCCGCGCGCCCCGCATCACGGCCTCTCCAGCCGCGATCAAGGAGAAGTTCCCCGCGACCATGAGGGCGAGAATCACGGTGACGCCGAGCACCAGAGCCGCTCCGACCGTGTTCAGAACGGCGACTAATTGCGCGGCCAGGAGGGTGCCGAGCATCCCTCCGGGACGGACCGTGGGCCACAGAACATATGGCTGGGGAAAGAGCACGCTCAGCAATCCGGCTCCCGAGAGCAGGAAGCTCGCCCATCCCAAGCCCTTGGCCACGGGCGCCCGAAGCGGCCGGCCGCGCAACTTCGAGCACGCCCAGGCGAAGAGGAGCACCGGCAGGGCGAATGCGGTCAGCCCGAATACTTGAAGGCAGAAGTCCGCCACATAGGCCCCCACGCGCCCGATCTTGTTGTGCACGATCGGACGGGAAGTGAGCACGTTCCAGGAGGGATCTTCCGGGTGGTAGGAGAGCACGCTGAGCAGCAGGAGCACACCACCGGCCAGCAGTAGGACGCCCAGGGCTTCATCCGCGCGCGAGCGCGAGGGTTGATTCATGGGCGGATGAGAGGCGACCATGCGTGCGCTCGTCAATTCGATCTCGTCGCCGCCGATTCGATCGCGCCCTTTCGTTTCGCGATCAGGTACTGGCGGATGAACTCGTCAATCTCGCCGTCCAGGACGGCATCCACGTCGCTCGTCTCGTATCGCGTGCGCAGGTCCTTCACGAGCTTGTAAGGATGCAGGACATAGCTTCGGATTTGCGATCCGAAGCTGATCTCGCGTTTGTTCTGCTCCAGTTGCTGCCGTTCCGCCAGGCGCTTCTGTCGCTCATGCTCGTAGAGCTTGGCGCGAAGGATCCGCATGGCCATCTCGCGATTCTGATGTTGCGAACGCTGGTTCTGACAGGAGACGACGATCCCCGTCGGGATGTGCGTGATGCGCACGGCCGATTCCGTCTTGTTGACATGTTGCCCGCCAGCCCCTGAGGCGCGGAACGTCTCGATGCGCAGATCCTTCTCATCAATCTCCACGACGATGTCCTCGTCCAGATCCGGATAGACGGAGACCGAGGCGAAGCTCGTCTCGCGGCTGTGGGCGATGTTGAAGGGGGAGAGGCGCACGAGCCGATGCACGCCGGATTCAGCGCTCAAGTATCCGTACGCGTACTCCCCCTCGACGCGGAACGTCGCCGATTTGATCCCCGCCTCTTGGCCCGGTTGCAGATCGAGCAGTTCGGTCTTGTAGCCGTGCTTCTCCGCCCACCGGAGATAGAGGCGCAGGAGCATCTCCGCCCAATCTTGCGCGTCCGTCCCTCCGGCTCCGGCCGTGATCGTCACAATGGCATTGCCCGCATCGTGCTCTCCCGACAGGAGCGCCTTCAGCTCCATCTCTTCGATCTCGGCCGCCGCTCGGGACACCCGCTCGCGAAGCTCCGGCAGGAACGCTTCATCTTCTCGGGCGAGATCCAGGAGGATCTCGATCTCCTCCAGTTCGCGCTCCAGGCGCTCGACCGCCTCGATCTCGGATTCCACCCGATGCCGAGCGCGCAGCGTATGCCCGGCGCGAGCCGGATCGTTCCAAAATTCCGGCTGCGCCATCATCCCTTCAAGTCGCGCCAGCTCCTCTCGCTTCGCCTCGATGTCAAAGAAACCTCCTGAGTTCGAGCGCGCGCGACCTCAATTCCTCATACTGTTGGCGAAATTCCTCGATCATCGGTTCATCACACCATGCCTTCTGGTTTGAATCCGACAATAGGGTAGCTTAAAATTGGCCTTTCCGCAACGAGTTTGTTCACATGGAGGGAAGGATCGGCGGAAACGGAGGGCAGCAACTCGCGGGGGGGCGCGTTCCATTCGGGGTGCACCGCGCCTCCCGAAGGGGGCAAGAGCATGCGGCGAGCCATTTATCCGGGATCCTTTGATCCCCTCACCAATGGTCACCTGGATCTGATCGAACGGGCCACGCGGCTCTTCGATGAGGTGATCGTCGCCGTGCTCGTCAATCCGGCGAAGACACCGCTCTTCACGGTGCAGGAGCGCGTGGAGATGATCCGTGAGGTCGTGCGCTCCCCACAGGTCCGCGTGGACACGTTCGATGGTCTGCTCGTCGAATACGCGCGGAAGGTCCAGGCGCGAGTCATCATCCGGGGGATTCGCGCGATCTCCGACTACGAATACGAGTTCCAGATGGCCCTCATGAACCGACGGCTCGATCCCACGATCGAGACGATCTTCATGATGCCCGCCGAGCCCTATACGTACCTCAGTTCCCGTCTGGTGAAGGAGGTGTGCGCCTTGGGGGGGGACATTAGCGGTGTCGTCCCTCCCCTTGTCGAGCGGAAGATGCGGGAGAAGCTCTTGGCCAAGAGGGAGGAGGGTCGCCATTCCCAACGCGTCGGAGGGGACGAGGATGACACATGAACGCGCTCTCGATGAACGGAGTTTCCCGGCGGCCGAACGCGTGCGCCTGATGGAAGCGTCTTCCACGATGGCCGTCCTGCAGGCGGCGGAACGGTTGCGGGCCGCCGGCCTGCGCGTGCTCGATCTTGGAGCGGGGGAGCCGGATTTCCCCACGCCCGAGCATATCAAGGAGGCCGCGCGTCGCGCCCTGGCGGAGGATTTCACGCGCTATACGCCGGCGGCTGGCATCACCGAGCTGCGCGCCGCCATCGCCCGGTTTTTGAACGAGCGCTTCGGTTCGACCTATACGCCCGGACAGGTCATCGCGACGGCCGGGGGCAAGCAGGCGATCTTCAATGCCGTCGTGACTTTGATCGAGCCGGGGGACGAAGTTTTGATCCCCGCCCCGTATTGGGTGACGTTCCCGCAGGTCGTCACCTTCGCCGGTGGGCGAAGTCGCTTCATTCCGACGGAGGAGAACGACTTCCGACTCACGGCGGAGATGGTGAGTGCGGCGGTGACGCCGAGGACGAAGCTGCTCATCCTCAATTCGCCGTGCAATCCCACGGGACGCGTCATCTCACCCGGTGAGTTCCAGCGCATCGTCGGATGGGCCGTTGAGCGGGGGCTCTACGTCATCTCCGACGAGTGTTACCGCGAATTCGTCTACCCCCCTCATGAATCGTTCTCGGCCGCGGCTCTGCCAGAGGCCCTGCGCGCGCGTGTGCTCATCGTCGGCTCGTTCTCCAAAACCTACGCGATGACGGGATGGCGCATCGGTTATGCCGTCGGTCCAGAAGCGTGGATTCGCGAGATGATCAAGGTCCAGAGCCACTCCACGTCGAATCCGACCTCGATTGCTCAGAAAGCGGCTGTGGAAGCGCTCACCGGGCCTCAGGAATCGGTGGTGCGGATGCTGCAGGAGTATCAACGGCGGCGCGAGTTTCTGCTGGCGGCGCTCAACCGGATTCCGGGCATTCGATGCGTGGAGCCCGAGGGGGCCTTTTACGTCTTCCCCGATGTTCGAGAGTTGATGCGTGCGCGCGATATCCCAACGTCGAAGGACCTGGAAGCGCGTCTGCTTGAAGAGTGCCAGATCGCGCTCACGGCCGGATCGGCCTTCGGCGCGGAAGGATATGTGCGCATCTCTTACGCGGCGTCTCGGGAGGTCCTCCGGGAGGCTGTCACACGACTGGATCAATTCGCCCGCGCCGGCAGGTGAGCTGGAGATCTGAGGGGGCGAGGGGCCGTGCTCCTGTTCGGCATACGGTCGCGGCTGCTCAGCAACAGGGGGTCGGCTTGCTGACGGGGCGGGGAGAGCGCATCCCACCCCGCGAGATGCTCATCCCTCAGTCTTGAAAGCATACCCGCATGCGAAGCTCACCGCCTTGCCTTTTCAAGAGGATTCATGTATTACAGCACGGCTGAAGTGGGTGACTCTACCAGAGGGAGAGGGGCTATGAGGCGTCACGTAGCGGTGTTCCTCTTTTGGCTTCTTGTCGTCCCTCCGCTGGTTCACGCCGAAGAGCCGGTGGATTGGCAGGCGATCACGCGGATCAAGCAGGAGGGCTTTGGGAATTCTCGGGTCATGGAGATCGCGAGCTATCTGACCGACGTCTACGGTCCGCGCTTGACCGGCTCCCCGAACCTGAGAGCCGCGAGCGAGTGGGCGCGCGACCGGTTCAAAGAATGGGGGCTCGCCAACGCGCGGCTGGAGCCGTGGGGAACCTTCGGGCGAGGGTGGTCGGTCGAGCGCTTCTCCATCGAGATGCTCGAGCCGCAGTACATGCCGATCATCGCGTATCCGAAGGCATGGACGCCGGGGACGAACGGGCCGGTCACGGGTCAACCGGTGGTCGTCACGTTGCGCTCGGAGGAGGATTTCGCCGCGTACAGAGGGAAGCTCAGGGGAGCCATTGTCATGCTGCAGCCGCCGCGTCCAGCGGTTACGCGGTTTGAGCCCGATGCGCGGCGCCATAGCGAGGAGGATCTGAAGCGTCTGGCGCAGGCTCCGGAGCCGGGCGCGCGCCCCCCGATGGAGGCGCAGCGAGAGGAGCTGCGCGCACAGCGCGCTCTGCAGGAGAAGATCGCACGCTTCCTCCGCGAAGAGGATGTGGCTGTCGTCCTGGAACCGAGTCGCGGCGAGCACGGCACGATCTTCGTCACCGGCGGCGGATCCTATCGGGCGAACGCTGAGCCGACCGTCCCCTGGATGGTCGTCGCGATCGAGCACTATGCCCGCATCGCGCGATTGTTGGAGAAGAAGATCCCCGTGAAACTGGAGGTCAACATTCGAACTCGATTCCATGACGAAGACCGGCAGGAGTATAACGTGCTGGCGGAAATCCCGGGCGTGGATCCGAAGCTGAAGGACGAGATCGTCATGTTGGGCGCTCATCTGGATTCCTGGCATGCGGGTACGGGAGCGACCGACAACGCCGCCGGATCGGCCGTGGTCATGGAGGCTGTGCGCATCCTCAAGGCTATCGGCATCCAACCGCGGCGCACGATTCGCGTCGCCCTCTGGACCGGTGAAGAGCAGGGCCTGCTCGGTTCGCGGGCCTATGTGGAGAAATATTTCGGCAATCCGCGTACCATGGAACTCAAGCCGGATCATGCCAAGATCTCCGTCTACTTCAATCTCGATAACGGAACGGGCCGCATTCGCGGCATCTATTTACAGGGCAATGATGCCGTGCGGCCGATCTTCGAGGCCTGGCTGCGTCCGTTTCATGATCTGGGGGCGACGACGGTGGCGATTCGCGGCACCGGCGGCACCGATCATCTCGCCTTCGACGCCGTGGGGATTCCGGCCTTTCAGTTCATCCAGGACCCGATCGACTACAGCACGCGCACGCATCACACGAACATGGACGTCTACGATCGGCTCCTTCCGGGCGACTTGATGCAAGCGGCTGTGATCATGGCCTCCTTCGTGTACCATGCGGCCATGCGCGAGGAGAAGCTGCCGCGCAAGCCCCTGCCGAAGCCGCAGCCGGGACCGCCCGTTCCTCAGGAGGAGTGAAAAGAGGGCGAGCGCCTCATGTGAGGAGCGGGCATGGGGCGCTCGCGGTTCGCACCCCCCTCGGGTGAGGGGGTGAACGAGATCCGCGTGTGCGCTCGCCATCGTCCGGCGCGCGCGGAGTGGGTCATGCGTCCAGGGCTTCGCGAACAGCTCGGGCCAGCTCCCGACGCTCGTAAGGTTTTTGTATGACGCCCAGGGCTCCTTGGGCGAGCAGTTCGGCCGCGACGTGCTCCGGGCTGTAGCCGGTGATGAGCAAGATCTTCGCCTGCGGATTGATCTGTCGCAATTGATGGAAGGTCTCATGCCCGCTCAGGCGCGGCATGACGACATCAAGCAGGATCAGATCAATCTGCGAGTGCCAGGCAGCGTACAGGGCCACCCCCTCCTGACCATCGCGCGCCGTGAGCACGTGATAGCCGAGGGATTGCAGCATCTCTCGTCCGAGCTCCAGAACGATCGCCTCGTCCTCGATGAGCAGAATCGTCTCCCCTCCACCGCGGAGCTCTTCTTCGCGAAGCACCCCACTTGGCTCCAATCGCGGCGGGAGGGCGGGCACGTAGAGATGGAATCGGGTTCCATGCCCCACTTCGCTCTCGACGTCAATCCACCCCCCGTGTGCTTTCATGATCCCATAGGCGACGGCCAGCCCAAGGCCCGTTCCCCGACCGACCTCTTTCGTGGTGAAGAACGGCTCGAAGATACGCGGCAGGATATGGGCGGGGATGCCGTATCCGGTATCGCTGATCGTCAGCCGCACGAAACGCCCCGGCCGGGCGTGCGGAGCGCCGGGGGTCTCCACATCCACGAGCCGGGCTTCGATGCGCAGATGCCCACCGCTCGGCATGGCGTCGCGCGCGTTGATGGCGATGTTGAGGAGCACTTGCTGGAGTTGGGTCGGATTGGCCGCCACGATGAGCGCTTCGGACGGAAGGTCCAGTTGGATCTCGATGTTCTCCGGAAGCGTGCGCCCGAGCAATGAGACGACGTCGCCGAGGAACGCGTGGAGATCGCACGCCTCTTTCTCACCCGTGGAGGGACGACTGAAGAGCAGAAGCTGCCGCACCAGATCGCGCGCTCGCGCACCGAGCGAGAGGATGTGACGGAGATATTCGGCGGCGCCGTGCTGCGGGCCCACTTCCATGAGGGCTAATTCGGCGAATCCGACCATGCCGGTGAGGATGTTATTGAAGTCATGCGCCACGCCTCCGGCGAGCGTGCCCACCGATTCCATCTTCTGCGCATGATAGAGCTGCTCTTGCAGTTTCAGCCGGGCTTCTTCCTCACGCAGCCGTTCCAGCTCAACCCCCACGCGTTGACCGATGATCTGCAGCAGATGCGCATCGGCCTCGGTGAACGTCCGCGGGTGTTTCCCGAAGGCGTTGATCACCCCCAGGACCTCCCCGTTGCTGGCGAGAATCGGCGCGCCGATGTAGGATTCGATGCGGAGCGTCGCCAGGATCTCATCCTCCGGGAACATCTCCCAGGCGCGTGGCGAGTACGCGCACCATACGGCCCGAACCGTGACGTCCTCGCAGGGAGTGCCGCGAAGCGCGTAGGAGAAGTCGCGTCGCAACTCCCCCTCGCTGTAGAAGGCCAGAGCACGCACGCGCGCGCCTTCGTCCTCCAGGACGCCGAGCAACGCGTATTCGACGTCAAAGAGCTGGGCGAGCGTCTGAGCCGCATGATCGAACAACTCCTGCCCCTGGAACCGCGTGAGGAGGTCATGAACGCGCGCCAGGCGTTCTCGAGCGCGTCGCTCCTCGGTCACGTCGCGCAAGATGGCGACCGAATCGGCGCTCTCTTCTTCCGAAGCGCCCAGCCGCACCAGACCCTGAACGTGTCGCGGCGTCCCATCTTTCGCCACAAGGCGACATTCGCAGCGAACGGAGGCGGGATGCCCGTGCCGCCACAGCTCGCACAGTGCTTCCGCCGAGGGCCGATCTTCCGGATGGATCAAGGCGCTGACCGGTTCCCCCACGAGGGCCTCAGGCGGGTAGCCGAGAATATGTCGCACCGCCGGATTGACGTAGGTGATCCGTCCTTCGCGATCGAGCGACATCACCAAATCGGTGACCGACTCGACCAGGTGTTGGTACCGCTGTTGCGAACGGCGCAGGGCTTCTTCCGCGCGCTTGCGCTCGATGATCACCGCGATGTGGTTCCCCACGGAGGTGAGGAATTCCAGGTCGCGATCCGTGTACGCCCGTTCATCCTCATAATCCTGGACGACGAGCACACCGATCGTCTCTCCCGGCGTGCGTAAGGGCACGCCCAGCCAACAGGCCGAGGGTGTCCCCACCAATTCGATCTCACCCTGCTCGGTCAATTGTCGGCACTGCTCCCGCGTGAGTCGCTGCGGCCGCCCGGTTCGAAAGACATAGGCCGTAGCCGTCTTCTCCAGACGCAACGGCGGGGGTGGGGGATCGTACTGATCCACGAAATAGGGGAAGTGGAAATATCCGGTCGGCGCATCATAGAGCGCGATGAAACAATTCTCTGCCCGGATCACTCGCCTCAAAGCCCGATGAATCAAGGGGAACAGCTCATCGAGATCGGTGATCGTCGCGGCCCCCTGCGTGATCTCCAACATCGCCTCGCGCTCGGCCTCCGCGCGCTTCTGCTCGGTGACGTCCACGAGTCCGCCTTCGTAATACCGCACTCGCCCCTGCTCATCGCGAACGACGCGCGCGACATCATGCACCCACAGCATCCGCCCCGTGCGCGTCCGAACCAAATGTTCGTGTTCGAGAATCCCTTGCTGCTCGAGTTGCTGTCGCCACTGTTCGCGCTCCTGCGGGTGTGCCCAAATCTCATGGGCGGGAACGGCCAAGAGCGCCTCCACGTTCGGATACTCCAAGAGTCGCGCCAGCGTGGGATTCGCCATCAGGACTCGCCCATCAGGCGTGCTGCGATAGATCCCGATGATGGTGCTCTCGAAGATGTTTCGGTACTTCGCCTCGGATCGGGCGATCTCTTCGTACAGGTGCGCGCTTTGGATGACCCGAGCAGCCTGGTGCGCGAAGATGCCGAGCAGGCGCGCGTCTTCAGGGGCGAAGCCTCCGGGCTTATCCATGGCGTAGAGGACGCCGATCGGCTGCCCTTCGGCGAGCATGGCGACGGCCAGGAGATTTTCGATCTTGAACCTCCGGGCGATCTGTTGCAAGGGAGCGGGGATCTCTTCGGGACGATTGGCGATGAAAGGACCTTGCGTCCGCAGGTTCCAAAGCGCCCTCAGCTCTTCAGTCACGACATAGGCCGTGGCTTTCACCAGCGCCTCCTCGACGCCATATCCGGGGGGTTGAGCGCGCAGCTCGCGCCTCCGCGGATCATAGGTGGCGATGACGCAGCGGCTCGCACCGATCAAGCGCGCGATCACCGCCGTCAGCTCGCCATAGATGTCGCGCGGATTTCGGACCCAACTCAGGAGGTGCGCGATCTCATAGAGCCCGTTCAGCTCGAGGAGCCGCTGCTGAGCTTCCTGATAGAGGCGCGCGTTCTCCAGCGCGATGGCCGCCTGCTCGGCGATCACGCGAGCGAACATCGCATCTTCTTGAGTGAACGCGCGTGGTCCTCGTGTGCCCAGAAGGAGGGCGGCGATCGGCTTCTTCTTGGCGCAAATGGGGACACCGAGAATGGCGCGGAGGTCGAGGAATTCAGGGGGAACGAGTTCGCTGCGAGCCGCATCGGGGAGGATGAGCGGCTCAGAGGTCTCCTGCAGCTTCAACCCAATGGGGAACTCCGCGATCCGCTTCCCCTTCCAGGATGAAAGCAGATCGGCGCAGCGGGGATCCGCGTCATAGGTCACGATGTCCGCGATCGTCTCCAGGTCCCGATCCGGCAGGTACACCGTGGCGCGCTCCGCGTGAAAGATCTCAGCGCTCTTTCGGGCGAGGATCTGGAGCTGCTCGTGCACATCGAGCGTGCGACTCAGCGCTTGCGCCAGCTCATGAAGACGTGTCGTGCGGTGATGCGCTTCCTCGATGCGACGCCTCATCTGCGCCGTGCGAATCGCGCGTTCGATGATCGGCGGGAGCAGTCGCCAGTATCCGGCCTCCTTGATGACGTAATCGGCGGCCCCGAGTTTCAACGCCTCAACGGCCACGCGTTCATTGCCGAGTCCCGTCACGAGGATCACGGGGACCTCGATCCTTCGTGCCTTCAACGCGCGGAGGAGCTCCAAGCCATCCATGCCGGGCATGCGGTAGTCGGCCAGCGCGATGTCGAAGGTCTCGCGCTCTAATGCCTCCAACCCCTCGACCGCCGTGGCCGCCGGGACGACGGTGGTCGCCGGTCCCCACTGCTCCTTCAGAGCGCGCATCACGAGCATCCGATGGTCGGGATCGTCCTCGATCAGGAGGATGCGGTACCCCGACGGTGGCTCTCGAGTGGAGGCCTCCCCTTCTGCGAACCTGAGGGCCTCTTCAGACATCGTGACCCCCTCATGCGTTATGCGTTCCCACTTCGGGCGAAGCGTCGCCCTCTCGCTTCCGCGAGGGGGAACTGATCTCCTAGGGCGTCGGCCCGTGAAGCGCCGACTCCGGCGGCAGCGTGTTGACCAGGATCCAGTAGAGCTTCAGCTCGCGCACCTTCTCGATGAAATCGTCGAACCGGATCGGCTTCACGATATAGGAGTTCGCCCCGTTCAGATAGCTCCTGACGATATCGGCCTCTTGGTCGGAGCTCGTCAGCATGATGACGGGGATCATCTTGAGCACCGCATCGCTCTTGATCCGCCTCAGGACCTCGAACCCGTCCACCTTCGGCAGCTTGATGTCCAGCAAGATGAGCCCAGGGCGAGGAGCCGCATCCGGATCCGCATATTTGCCCCGACGATAGAGGTAGTCCAGCGCCTCCTG
>BEHK01000058.1 GCA_002898775.1 bacterium HR08
ACGGTGGACGTGCATCGCGATGGCTATGTGGACAAGCACTACAACCTCTGGAGCCGAAATCCGATCACGGTCGCCAAGGCGTATCTGGAGTCGTGGGGCAAGGAGGCCATTCCTCCGGCCCCCGAGTTCCCACCCTATTAGGAGGAGGCGAGGATGAGGACGACGAAATTGCTCATTCTGATCGCCGGGATCATCGGGCTCGCGCTCGTCGCGACTTCAATGGAGCGGCGGACGGTGGGGGCTCAGCAGACGAAGAGCACGGAGGCGTCCGATCGCCTCGTCGTGCAATTGTGCGACGGCGAGACGAAGCTGGAGATCGCCGACGCTCGCGCGGGCGAGGTTCTGCCCCCCGAGAAAGCGCGCGAGGTGGCGCGCCGCATGATGGCCGCCTACGCCGAACAACAAGCCAAGCAGGTCTCCAAATGGACGGCGCGCGATCGCTTGACGTGGGAGCGCGAGCAGAAGCGCGTGATCGAAGAGGGGTACAAGCTCTTCCACGACTGGAAGGCCTTAGGCGGCACCATCGGCATCTCCTGCGATATGTGTCATCCTGATGCGTCGGCGACGCATCCGGAGACCTATCCGAAGTTCCAGACCCAGCTCAAGCGCGTGGCCACCTTGCGCGACATGATCAACTGGTGTATCGAGAATCCGATGAAGGGCAAGCCCTTGCCGCCCGATGATCCGCGCATGATCGCGCTGGAAGCCTATATCACGAGCACGCGCAAGGGGGTACCCCTGGAACCTGGGAAGCATTGACGCTCGAAGGGCTCTTGCGCGCCCTCGCGCAAGGGCCCTTTTCGGGCGTACGAGCGAATAGGGCCTCGCGGCGCAGCCTCTGCCGTTCACCGACCGGACCGGTCGGCCTTCACACCCCTCAGGTCCCTCCGAAGCCGATGGTCACCCGCTCGCCTTCCACGATCACGGGCACACTGCGCTTGCCCCCGGAATAGTGGAGCATGCGTTGAAATGCTGATTCGTCCTTCTGCACATTGAAGTAGTGGACGTCATATCCGCGTTGGCCGTAATCCTCACGGGCGGCCGTCGTGTACGGTCAGGTATCTTTGCCGAAGATGAGCACGATCTTCTTCTGCTCCATCATTCTTCACCTCCGCTTCACAGACATCGGGCTCAGGGCGAGGCCTGGAGGCGATGGTTATGGTACTCCTGCAAGCAACCGACCTCCAGCTGTTCCTTCTGCAAGGCCTCAATGGCCTCGACCGCCGCGCGGGCTCCCGTGAGCGTTGTGATGCAGGGAACGCGATACTGCACGGCCGCTCGGCGGATCGAACGGTCGTCATAGAAGGACGCGCGCCCGAGCGGCGTGTTGATGATCAGATGAATGTGTCGGCTCTTGATGAGATCCACGACGTTCGGGCGCCCCTCATTCACCTTGTAGACGAATCGAGCATCGAGACCCGCGCGCCGTAAGGCCTCGCGCGTGCCGCGCGTGGCGATCAGATCGAACCCCAGGTCGCGCAAGCGTCGGGCGATGGGGATGACATTCGCCTTATCGTTGTCGTTGACGCTGATGAAAGCCGTTCCCTGACGCGGCAGGTGCGTGCCCGCGCCGTACTGCGCCTTGAGGAACGCGCTGCCGAAGGTCGAGGCGATACCCATGACTTCTCCCGTCGAGCGCATCTCCGGCCCCAGCACCGGGTCCACCCCCGGAAATCGCGCGAAGGGGAAGACGGGCGTCTTGACGTAAAACCGATCCACCGTCAACTCGTCGGGCAGGCGGAATTCATCGAGCCGGTGTCCGACCATGAGCAGGGCCGCGATCTTGGCCAGCGGGACGCCCGTCGCCTTGCTCACGAAGGGAACGGTCCGCGAGGCGCGCGGATTCACCTCGAGCACGTAGACGGTCCCATCTTTGATCGCATATTGGACGTTCATCAAGCCGACGACGCGCAGGGCTTCGGCCAACTGCCGCGTGTAGCGACGGATCGTCTCCAGGTGCTCGGCGGGGATCATGTAGGGCGGGAGCACGCACGAGCTATCGCCGGAGTGAATCCCCGCTTCCTCGATGTGCTCCTGAATCCCGGCGATCACGCATCGCGATCCATCGGCGAGGGCGTCCACATCCACCTCAAAGGCATCTTCGAGGAATCGGTCAATCAGGACGGGGTGCGCCGGGGAGGCCTCAACGGCCTCTCGCATATAGCGCTCCAGCGCGCGTTCGTCATAGACGATCACCATGGCGCGGCCGCCGAGCACATAACTGGGACGGACGAGGACCGGATACCCGATGCGCGCGGCGATGCGCTTGGCCTCTTCGACGCTCGTCGCCGTCCCGCTCTCGGGCTGGGGGATGCCCAGCTCGCGAAGGAGGCGACCGAAGCGCTTGCGGTCCTCGGCCAGGTCAATGGACTCGGGCGAAGTGCCGATGATGCGTACCCCCGCGCGCCAGAGCTTCATGGCGAGATTGAGTGGCGTCTGCCCGCCGAACTGCACGATGACGCCCTCGGGCTGCTCCCGCTCGTAGATGTTCATCACGTCCTCGAACGTGAGCGGTTCGAAATAGAGCCGATCGGACGTATCGTAATCGGTCGAGACCGTCTCGGGGTTGCAATTGACCATGATCGTCTCGTACCCGTCCTCGCGCAGGGCGAAGGCCGCGTGACAGCAGCAGTAGTCGAATTCGATGCCTTGCCCGATGCGATTGGGGCCACTGCCCAGGATCATGATCTTGCGCCGAGAGGTGGGCGGAGCCTCGTCCTCCTCCTCGTAGGTGGAGTAGAGATAGGGCGTGTACGATTCGAATTCCGCGGCGCAGGTATCCACGCATTTGAAGACGGGGCGCAGGCCCAGTTGCTGACGCCTGCGGCGGACGGCCTCGTCGCTCGTCCTCCAGAGATCGGCCAAGCGGGCGTCGGAGAAGCCCAGGCGTTTGGCGCGCCGCAGTTCCTCGCGCGTCACGGTCTGCAGCGTCTTCGCGCGCAGACGCTTCTGCTCCTCGCCGATCTCGCGAAGCTGCGCCAGAAACCAGGGATCAATCTTCGTCAGTTCGTGGAGCTGTTCGATGCTCCAGCCCCGGTCCAGGGCATAGCGAATGTAGTTGAGGCGTTCCGGAGTGGGAATCGCCAAGCGGCGGCGCAGCTCCTCCTCCGGCAGATCGCGGTCGAAGCGGAAGAGGCGGCCGGTCTCTAAAGCGCGTATCCCCTTCAAGAGGGCCTCCTTGAACGTGCGCCCGATGGCCATGACCTCGCCCACGGACTTCATCTGCGTGGTGAGCGTCGGATCGGCCGCCGGGAACTTCTCGAAGGCCCAGCGCGGGATCTTCACCACCACGTAGTCAATCGTGGGCTCGAAGCTCGCCCACGTCTTGCGCGTGATGTCGTTGGGGATCTCATCGAGCGTGTAGCCCACGGCGAGCTTGGCGGCGATCTTCGCGATCGGGAAGCCCGTCGCTTTCGAGGCGAGCGCCGAGGAGCGCGAGACGCGCGGGTTCATCTCGATGACGCGCAGCTCTCCGGTTCGGGGGTTGACGGCGAACTGGATATTGGAGCCCCCCGTCTCCACGCCCACTTTTCGAATCACGGCGATGGCCGCATCGCGCATGCGTTGATACTCCCGATCGGTGAGCGTCTGCGCCGGAGCCACCGTGATGGAATCCCCAGTGTGAATCCCCATGGGATCGAAGTTCTCGATCGGGCAGACGATGACGACGTTATCGGCCAGATCGCGCATGACCTCCAGTTCGTACTCCTTCCAGCCGATGATGGACTCTTCGACGAGGACCTCGTGAATAGGCGAGGCCTCAAGTCCGCGTTCGACGATCTGGCGGAATTCTTCATCATTGTACGCAATCCCTCCGCCCGTTCCCCCCAGGGTGAAGCTGGGGCGAATGACGATCGGATAGTCGAAATCGGCCGCGATCTCCCACGCTTGCTCGAGCGAGGAGGCGAATCCGGCGCGCGGCATCTCCAGACCGATCTCCTCCATCGCCTGCTTGAAGAGCCGCCGATCTTCGGCGATGCGAATCGCCTGCAGGTTCGCCCCGATCAAGCGAACGCCATAAGCGTCCAGGACGCCTTGCTCGGCCAGCGCGACCGCCAGGTTCAATCCCGTTTGCCCGCCCACGGTCGGCAGCAAGGCATCCGGACGTTCCCGCTCGATGATCTTCGTCAGAACCTCGACCGTCAGCGGCTCAACGTACGTCCGATCGGCGAATTCGGGATCGGTCATGATCGTCGCCGGGTTCGAGTTCACGAGGATGATCCGGTATCCCTCACGGCGCAGCGCCTTGCAGGCCTGCGTCCCCGAATAATCGAATTCGCAGGCCTGCCCGATGACGATCGGCCCCGACCCGATGATGAGGATCTTCTCAATGTCCGTTCGCTTCGGCATAGCTCCCGTTCACGCAAACAGAGAGTATGGCGTATCGTGGTTCGGGAGAGCAAGGGGAGGGGCGGACCACTGTCTGGGCGGTTCCCGTTCCCTTATTGACAAATCAGGCCGCTGTATGCTATCTAGTGGCGCTGCCATGAGGATACGGAAGCGCCGGTTGTGGTCTTTTTTTCTGCCGCGGGGGGAAGAGGGTATGGTGCGACGGATCATCGGCGGACTCATCGGGATACAGCTTAGCCTTTTTTCGAACATCGCGGCGCTGTCGTCGGGGGTGAGGGGATTCGAGGCTCGCGCTGCGGCTGCGCCACAGAAGGAGCTGCGCCCGGAAGCTCCTCCGCTTCAAGAGGCGCAGATCCAGGCTCTCATTCAGCGCGCTGAGGCGTTGTTCCAACAAGGGGAGGTGGCCTACCGCCAGGGGGATTTCGTGCGCGCGCGCGAGGCATTCGATCGCGCGGTGGACGCGATCTTGGAAGCACGCGTGAACGTGTCCGCCTATCCCCAGCTCCTGACGTACTATCGTTCGCTGATCGAGCGCATCCACGCTTATCAGTTGGAAGCCGCTATGCAGGGCGCGGAGTTCCGACAACCGTATGAGCCGTCGCTCTTGGAGGAGCTGGCCAAGATCGAATTGGGGAGAGAGGACATCGAGGCGGGGGCGCGCGAGACGGAGGAGATCACGCTGGACTTTCCGGTGACGATCACTGCTGAGGTCCGGCAGTTCATCCACTACTTCACGCGGAACCCCAAAGGGCGGGCGACGATGGAAGTAGGCCTGCGGCGCGCCGGACGATATCTGGAGCTGGCGCGGCGCATCTTCCAGGAGGAAGGGGTCCCACTGGACCTTGTGTGGCTGGCTCAGGCCGAGAGCAATTGGCGTCCCCATGCGCGCTCTCCGATGAATGCGCAGGGGATTTGGCAGTTCATTCCGGGGACGGGGGCCAAGTATGGATTGCGGCAGACCAGTTGGCTGGACGAACGTTCTGGGCTGGAGCAGCCCACGCGCGCAGCCGCCCGTTACTTGAAGTTCCTCTATGAGCGCTACCTGGATTGGCCCTTGGCTCTGGCCGCCTATAACTGTGGAGAGGCGACCGTGGACCGAGCGATCGCCGCCTCCGGATATGCCGATTTCTGGTATCTGCACCGCAATCGCCTGCTGCCGGCTGAGACCCGCAATTATGTCCCGATCATCTTGGCGATCATCGCCATCGCGAAGAATCCGGAGCGGTACGGCTTCACCGACATTGAGCCGGAGCCGGCTCTGGAGTATGAGACCGTGCCTGTCGAAGGACCGATTGACGTGCGCTTGATCGCTGAAGCAGTGGGCACGACGCCCGAGCACATCCGTGACCTCAATCCTGAACTCAAGCGTGGATACGTGCCGTTGGGGGAGAGCTATACGGTGCGCGTGCCGGTGGGTACGGGCGAGCAGTTGATCGCCCTGCTGGAGCGTGTGCCCGTGGGGAATCGAGATTCCTGGCGCATTCACAGCGTCGCGGAAGGGGAGACGCTTCAGAGCATCGCTGAGGAACATCGCGTGAGCGCCGAAGAGATCGCGCGGGTGAACGATTTGGGGACTGAAGCGACCCTCCCGGCGGGCACGCGATTGATCATCCCGACCTCGGTGCGGCGCCGGCCTCTCGGGAGCGTGCCGGGCGTAGAGTTGGCGCGCCTCTCGGTCGTACGCCTGACCATTCGCGTGCGTCCGGGAGATACGATTACACGCATTGCGGCGCGCTACGGTCTCTCGGCTCGTGATATCGCGCGCCTCAACGGCTTGAGCCCGCGAGCGAAATTGCGCGCTGGTCAGACGCTGGTCCTCGCTGTGCCCTCGGAGCGAGTGAAGCGGGCGAGCGTGTCTAGGACGTCTTCTCGAACCAAGAGGCTCACTACTGCGCGCGGACGTCGCTTCACGCATCGTGTGCGTCCTGGGGATACGCTCCTGGAGATCGCCACTCGGTATGAGGTGACGGTCGCTGATCTCCGTCGGTGGAACCGCCTCTCGGGCGACTTCATCAAGCCCGGACAGATCTTGGTGATCTATCGGCAGTGAGGGGGCTCCTTCTCCTTGTCAAGACACCGACGGAGGGCGTGCGCCAGTGACCGCAGATCATAGGGCTTCAAGAGCCATCCGTCGGTCGCCTCCCAGGGGAAGTCTTTGAGCTGATCCTTTGAACCGTAGCCCGTCATGGCGAGAATCCGCACCTGCGGATTGATCCGACGTAGCTCCTCAAGGACATGAGCCCCGCTGATCTCCGGCAGCACGACGTCCAGCAGGACGAGCCGAACCTCCTCACGATGTCGGGCATAAACTTCAATGGCTTCTCGGCCATCGCGCGCGATCACGACGCGGTAGCCGAGGCGCTCAAGCAGACTCTGCCCGAGTTTCAAGATCGTCGGATCATCCTCGACAAGCAGGAGCGTCTCGCCACCTCCGGCAGGCATTGGCTCCTCCGCTTCAGCACCGACGCGGGCTGTCGGCTCTTCGGCGAGAGGCCAAAAGATGTGAAAACTCGTGCCATATCCTGGTTCACTCTCGACCTCGATCCATCCGCCATAGGAGTGAACGATCTCCCGGACGATGGAGAGACCGAGGCCAGTCCCCGTTCCTTTGGTCGTGAAGAAGGGATCGAAGATGCGAGAGAGGACGCCTGGAGCGATCCCGGTACCCGTATCGCTGACGGAGAGGCGGACGTAGGGGCGATGTTGCACACGTGTGCGAATCGGGATGCGAAAAGCCTCCGGCCGCACCCGCTCCGTCCGAATGCAAAGGCGTCCGCCCTGCGGCATCGCATCGCGCGCGTTGAGGACGAGATTGAGGAGGACTTGCTGAACGTGAGTCGGATTGGCCTCCACGGTGATCGCTTCAGGGGCCAAGTCGAGTTCAATCTGGATGCTCTCGGGGATCAGGCGACGCAGAAATGCCGCGAAGTCCTTCACAAGGGCGTGGAGCGCGCACATCCGTTCGGCGCTCTCCTCAGGGCGGCCCAGCAGCAGCAATTGCCGCACCAGATCGCGCGCGCGTTGGCTCAAGGTGAGGACCTGGTGCAAATGGGGGACAATCTCATCACGGTCCCCATGCTCCGATTCCAATTGCATGAGCATCAGTTCCGTGAACCCCAGGATGCCCGTGAGCAGGTTGTTGAAATCATGAGCGATACCGGCCGTCAGGGCACCGAGCGCTTCCATCTTCTGCGCGTGCCGCAGCTTTCGGTGTAGTTGCTGAATGATTGCTTCGCGACGACTTCGCTCCAGCTCCTTCGCCAGGCAGCTTCCTACGAGCTCAAGCAATGCGCGTTCGGTTTGGGTGAATTCCCGGGGCTCAGCAGCATAAACGGCCACAATGCCAACGACCTCGCCACTGACGCGATCCTTGAGCGGTACGCCCAAGTAGCACTCCGCCCTCCAGGTTCGAAGTGCTTCATCCTGTGGGAAGAGCCTCCACGCATTTCGGTCACACGCGTAGGGACGCCCCTCATCAAGGATCCGCTCGATCGGCGTCCCCTGAATGGAGAGCGTTCCATTATGCTCGATGAGCCCGCCGCGATACCAGCTCAAAACCTGAAGCGTTCGCGCGTCTCCTTCATACCGGCCTAGGAGAACACAGGGGACTCCAAGCAGCTCGGCCACGGTGGTCACAGCACCATCAAAGAACGCTTGCCCGGGGTCGCAGCTCAGTATCCCGTGGATACGCTCGAGTATTTTCACGGCCCCGGCGTGTTCGCTCATACATTCGAACATTTTGCCCATGTACTTCGCGGCGTTGTTAATCTCACGACGGAATTGCTCCTCACGTACTTGGTGATTTCCCCAGCAATATGGCCATATTGCCCCGCTTTTTCAGAAGTGAGCCTTACGTCTTCGAGGTGAGGATCTCCGCCAGGTGCGCCGGAGCGATATTCCCTCCGCTCAGGAGGGCGACCGTTGGACCGTGTGGAGTCACTTGCCCTGAGCGAAGCGCAGCGATACCGACGGCTCCTGAGGGCTCGACGACGAGCTTCTCCTCGCGCGCGAGCCAGGCGACGGCCTCTGCGACGGCTTCGTCGGCGACCAGGACGATGTCATCCACGTATCGTTGAATGAGCGAGAACATGAGCGTTCCCGGACGCGTGGCCGTCAGCGCATCGCAGATCGTGCGGGTCTCAGGAATCGAGACGATCGCCCCGGCCTTGAAAGAGAGATAGGTGGCCTTGGAGCCCTCCGGTTGAACGCCGATGACCGAGGCTTGAGGATGTCGCTCCTTCACAGCGAGCGCAATGCCGGCGATCAATCCCCCGGTGCTGATGGGCACCAGCACGGTCGGCACCTCGGGAAGCTGCTCCAGGATCTCCAGTCCGATCGTCCCATGCCCGATGACGACGGTGGGGTCCTCCAGGTGATTGATCGCGATGAGCCCGCGTTCGGCCTCCAGGCGTCGCAGCGTCTCAAAGCGCGCTTCGAAACGATCCTCGCACCAGACGATCTCTCCGCCGAGGCGAGCTACCTGTTCGGCTTTGAAGGGTGAGGTCTTGCGCATCATCACCAGGACCGTGGGCACGCCGAGCCGGCGCCCCATATAGGCGAAGGCCGTGGCGAAGTTGCCCGAGGAGGTGAGGGCGACACCGTGCCGTCGCGCGTCCTCGCCCAGGCGATGGAGCAGGGTGAAAGCCGCGCGCGCCTTGTAACTGCCTGTGATCTGCAGGTTCTCGCATTTCAACCAGATCGGATGGCCGAGTGCGGCCGACAACTCTTCGCTCCGAAGAAGTGGCGTTCGCCGAATATAGGGCGGCAGCTCTGCGCGCGCCCGCTCGATGTCGGACCCGGTGATCTCGCTCATACGCTCTCTCCCGACGGCGCCGATTATACCACATCGGATCGAAATCTCGGGGAACTTGCCGCTCCCATCCCGCGTTGATATGCTTGGTTCGCACGCCATGAACCGGGGGCTTCCAAGAGGCGAACAGCCGGGCGATATCCGCCGAGTGTGGGTTCGCCTTCGGGAAGCGCCCGATCGGGAGGAGGACCGATGAGCATCCGAAAACCTCTTCGCACCCTTGTGGGGATCGTCGCTTTGGCAGCCACCGCAGCGGCTCAGGGGCCGAGGGCCGTTAAGGTCACATTCACGGACGTGCGCTTGGAAAATGGCCTGCGGGTGATCTTGGTCGAGGATCACAGCGCGCCGGTCGTCTCGCTCTGCATCACGTACAATGTGGGATCGCGCAACGAGCGTCCGGGACGGACGGGGTTCGCGCACTTGTTCGAGCACATGATGTTTCAAGGTTCAGAGAACGTCGGCAAGGGCGAGCATTTCTACCTCATCTTCAACAACGGTGGGACGATGAACGGAACGACCAACGAGGAGCGGACGAATTACTTCCAGACCGTACCGGCCAATCAGCTCGATCTGGTGCTCTTTCTGGAGGCCGATCGCATGCGAAGCCTCGACGTGAGCCAGCAGAATCTCGATAATCAGCGGCAGGTCGTGCAGGAGGAGCGGCGGCTCGGCTTGGACAATCAGCCCTATGGGCGAAGTCGAGAGAAGTTGCAGGAGCTGCTCTACGATAACTTCGCCTATAAGCATTCGGTCATCGGCTCGATGGAGGATCTCAACGCGGCGACCTTGGACGACGTCCGCGAGTTCTTCCGCATCTACTACGCGCCGAACAACGCGGTGCTGACGCTGGTGGGGGATTTCCGAGCCGAGGAAGCCTTGGCGAAAATTCGGAAGTATTTCGGCGGGATTCCCCGGCAGCCCGATCCTCCGCCGGTGGATGTGAGCGAGCCCGAGTTGACCGCGGAACGGCGAGCGACGGTCGAGGATCCGCTGGCGCGACTCCCACGCCTGGACATCGCCTTCAAGACGGTGCCGGGGAATACGCCGGACTTCTACGCGCTTCAGGTCCTGGCCAACGTCCTGCATGGGGGGCAAAGCTCGCGGCTCTATCAAAAGCTCGTGCGGGAGAAGGAGCTGGTGACGCAAGTCGGAGGATTCGTGGACGAGAAGCGTGGCCCGGGCGGGTTTTACATCACGGCGACGCTTCGGCCGGGCAAGCGCGTGGAAGAGGTCGAGGCCGTGATCGCTGAGGAGATCGAGCGCGTGCGACGCGAGCCCATCGCCGATTGGGAGCTGACGAAGGCGAAGAATACGGCCCGCCGCGCGTTCATCAATGCGATCGCTAGTTCGCTCTCGCGCGCCATCTTGCTCGGCCAATATGCCGTCTACTATGGCGATCCCAACGTGATCAATACCCGGCTTGATCGGCTCATGGCCGTCACCCAAGAGGACGTGCGGCGCGTGGCAGAGCGCTATTTGCGTCCGAGCAATCGCGTCGTCGTCATCACCATGCCCAAGGCCGCGCCGCTACCTACATCCGGTCACGAGGAGGGGGAACGATGAACGCTCGACTGCGGAGCCTTTCGCTAGGCGTGGCGCTTGTGCTCTCCGGCTCGTGGGTGGGAGCGCAGGCGCCGAGCGGACCGCAACTGCCCGGTCCGGCGACCCAATCTTTGAAGGGGGTGGTTCTGAAGAGGAAGGCGCCGATTAATCGCGAGATCCTGCGCGTGCGCCTGCCTCGGCCGCAAGAGGCGCGGCTCAAGAACGGCCTGGAGGTCCTGCTGCTTGAGGACCGTCGTATCCCGACGTTCTCGATGCAGATGGTGATCCTCAGTGGAGGATTGGCCGATCCGCCCGATCATCGCGGCTTGGCACAGTTCACGGCGGCGCTCTTGCGCGAGGGGACGAAGCGACGCACGAGCCAACAGATCGCGGAGCGCTTGGAGGCGCTGGGAGCGAGCTTCACGGCCGTCAGCGGTCTCTCGTCATTGACGAGTGTGGTGAGCATCTCCGGACTTGTCGAGAGCCTGGATGAGGTGCTCGATCTCTTCGCCGACATCATTCGGAATCCCACGTTCCCGCCCGAAGAGGTCGAACGGTATAAGACGCGCACGCTCGCGCAACTGCAGCTTCAGCGGACGATCCCGCAGCTTCTCGCTCAAGAGCGCTTCAATCGCGCGCTCTATGGGGAGCATCCGGCCGGATGGACGATCCCTCCGGTGGACTCGATCCGGCGGCTCACCTCGGACGCGCTCGCTCGCTTCCACGCCGCGCACTATCGCCCGAACAACGCTTTCCTGGCTGTCGTCGGTGATGTGACGCTTCGCGAATTGCTTCCCAAGCTCGAGCGGTTCTTCGGGGATTGGGAACCCGCCGAGGTCCCCCCGATGACGATTCCCTCGGTCACTCCGCCCTCGGCGCGAAAGGTCTACCTCGTTCACCGGCCGGAGTCGGTGCAGACTGTCCTGCAACTGGGCGTGTTGGGAATCACGCGCACGGATCCGGATTATTTCGCCGTGCTCGTCGCTAATCGCATCTTCGGGGATGGGCCGGCGGCGCGCCTCTTCCTGAACCTGCGCGAGGAGAAGGGATACACGTACGGAGCCTATAGCACCTTCACCAGCTCGAAGTTCCCCGGCGTCTGGGGAGCGGGCGCTGCGGTCCGAACCGAAGTGACCGAGGGCGCGATGCGAGAATTCCTCTATGAGTTGCAGCGCCTGCGCGAAGAGCCTGTCTCGGCCGAGGAGTTGGAGAATGCCAAGCGGGCGCTCATAGGCAGCTTCGCCCTCTCGCTCGAGCGTCCAGAGGAGCTGTTGCAGAATATCATCACGCAGAAGATCTACAATCTGCCCGCCGATTATTGGGACACCTATCCGCAGAAGGTCTCCGCCGTCACGGCTGAGGATGTGCAACGGGTCGCGCGGAAGTACTTCGATCTGGAGCGCATGCAGATCGTTGCCGTCGGCGATGCGCGGCGTATTCGTGATGTCCTGGCTCGATATGGACCGCTCGAGGTCTTGGATGCGGAAGGGCGTCCCCTCTCTGCACTCAACTGAGCGGCGGAAGGAGCTATTGGCCGAGAGCGCTTGATCCGCAGGACGGGTAGAACCGGCAAGGCGCGCTCGATGAGCGACGGTCTCACGCATCTCCGGGTGGAGAGGCGGCGCGGATACTGGGTCGCCGTTCTGGACTGCGCGCGCGGCTCCGCCCCCGGGGCGCCGAACGTGCTCAGTCTCGCTGCACTCGCCGACGTGCAGGCTCTTGTCGAGGAGGTCGAGCGACAGAGGGATATCGTGGCGGTGATCCTCACGGGAACAGAAACCGGAGGATTTGCCGCGGGTGCTGATCTCCATGAACTACATCGTCTGACGCCTCAAGAGGCGTTCGCTTTCTCTCGACGGTGTCAGCTCCTGTTCCGTCGCATCGAACGCGCGCGGCCACTCTTCATCGCTGCCATTGATGGGTACTGCATAGGCGGCGGGATGGATCTGGCGCTCGCGTGCGACCTGCGATATGCGACGACACGTTCCGTCTTCGCCCATCCGGGCGCGCGCCTGGGCTTATTGACGGGGTGGGGAGGGACGGCCCGCTTGCCGCGCGCCCTCGGACGGATCGAAGCCTTGCGCCTCTTCCTCACGGCGGAGCCCATCTCGGCTGCTGAAGCGTTGCGTCTGGGGCTCATCCACCAGATGACGGATGGAGATGTCCTCGCGCTCGCTTGTCGGAGGGCGGAGGTGGCCGTCCGCCTCGGTCCTCACGCGGTCTCCCATGTGAAGGAAGTCCTCGGGGCATCCACGGAATACCCATGAGCTTCGGTGTGAACTGAGCGCTCAGGGGGAATACGCTGTCTGCTTGGCCTCACTTCATCGCTCGCGATATACTTAAGGCGCGACGCGTTCTGGGAGGAAAACGGGATGCCTACAGTCTTAGAGCTGTACGAGAAGCTGAAGCCCAAGTTGGGGGAAGAGGAAACGCGCGCTCTCCTTGAGTTCGTGGAGACCTCGATCGAGCGAAGGGCGGCGACCAAAGAAGACCTGCGACAAACGGAAGCTGCGCTTCGGGAGGATATTCGGAAGACAGAAGCCACACTTAAGGAGGACCTGCGGCAAACGGGGGCTGCGCTTCGGGAGGAGATCCGAAAGACGGAAACTGCCTTGAAGGGAGACATTCGCCAGGTCGAAGCAGAACTTCGGGGAGAAATCCAGCGGCTGGAGGAAGTGCTGCGGCAAACGGAGGCGGGGCTCAAGGAAGACATGCGCCAGGTGGAGGTGGGGCTGCGGGAGGAGATTCAGCGGTTGGAGGGGGAGTTGCGGAAGACGGAGGCGGGGCTCAAGGAGGACATGCGCCAGGTGGAGGCGGGGTTGCGAGAAGAACTGCGGCAGACGGAGGCGGGGCTGCGGGAGGAGATTCAACGGCTGGAGGGGGAGTTGCGAGAGGTAGAGATGGGACTGCGAGGTGAGATCCAGCGGCTGGAGGGGGAGTTACGGAAGACGGAGGCGACGCTCCGAGGGGAGATTCACCGATTGGACCAGAAAATCGAGAGGGCGAAGGTGGAGTTGCTCAAGTGGACGTTCGGCTTTTGGGTCGGGAACATCGCTGTCCTCTCTGGGATCATGTTCGCCTTGTTTCGTGCCTTCGTTGGGAAATAGCCGCTTCGTCTCTGAACTGGGCCAGTCCCCCCATTGAAGCCCGGACCTCGATGTGCTCTTGCGGATCTGTCGGCTCATGCGAAGAGCGCGCAGCTCGTCAACTTATAGGGCATCATTCGGCGCAGCCCGGTGGTTGCCTCCATCGGCATTTACACAGGCAAGGAGGGGCACCAGGTGAGGGAGGTCCACAATGGTTGGCGCTCTTCGTCATCCAGAAGGAGGTGAGAAATGGCGCGACGTCATGAGAGCCTGATCCCGCTCTCACACGGGCACCATCACGGATTAGTGCTGAGCTTGCGCATCCGACGGACGTTGGCCCGATCTGGGCTCGACGCGGATGCGCTGCGGGAGCTGGCGCGCGCAGTCGTCGCCTTCTTCGAGAGTGATCTCGCGTGGCACTTCGCCGCCGAGGAGGAGGGGCTCTTCCCCCTGATGGAGGCGAACCTTGGGCGCCTCGCGCTCATTGAGGAATTGCGCGAGGAACACGATCGCTTCCGCGCCTGGATCGAAGCGTTGCGCCGTTCGATGAAGACCACTCCTTCAGCGGAGACGCTTCAGGCTTTCGGTGTGCTTCTTCACGATCATATTCGGAAGGAGGAGCGGGTCTTGTTCCCGATCTTCGAACAGCGAATGCCACCGGAAGAGGCCCGGCGGGCGGGCGAGGCGATCGCGAGGCGGTTGGCCGTCCTCTCTCCGCGTGAGAGGGGTGACATCTGGCCGCTGCTCGATATATAATGGGGGCGCTTATGCCGGGACCGACGCAGAGGCGCGATGTGCTCGTCGCCATCATGAATAATCGGCGCGACTTGGAGATCGCGCGCTCGCAGCATTGGTATCGCATCCCCGTTCGGAGCGCGCCGAAGAACATCGAGGAGGCCCAGTGGCTCGCCTTTTACCAGACGAAAGCGTTCGGCCCCGAGCGCTGGGCGATCCGCTATTACGCGCCCATCCTCGGGCGAACGATCGTGAAACGGCGCGAGCTGTTCCCCGATCAACCGGATCATCCTCGGGCCGAGCACGAGTATTACAAGCTGGAGCTTGGAGAGCTCCGATGCCTGGAGCGTCCGATCGTCAGTCGGCGCGGACGCCGCATCGTCTTCATCCCGACGACGTGGGAGAAGTTCTGCCGTGCCGAGGAGATCAATGATCTTTTTCACGAGAGCCCGCTCGAAGACGCGCTCTATGCGGCGTTGAAGCGGCATCGGATCGAGAGCGAGCGTCAGTTCTTCGTCCGCATCGGGGGTGCGCGCTATTGCCTGGACTTCGCCATCTTCTGCCGTCGGGGGAACGTTGACGTCGAGTGCGATGGCGACGCGTGGCATTCGGATCCGAAGGCCCTTCATCGAGATCGGCAGCGCAATAATGTGCTGACGAGCGCCGGGTGGGCTGTCCTGCGCTTCGGAAGTCGCGAGCTGAGAGGACAGATGAGGGCTTGCCTTCACCTGATCCGCGCGACGATTCGCGCACAAGGGGGGCTTCTGCGCGTCGAGGGCGCGCGGCGGTAGGACGCGCTCGCTGCCCGCCCATCGCGGCGTTCTGTTCGACCTCACCGGCGCTCAGGCTCCTCGGGCTTCGGCGCCTCCTCTCGCAGCGTGTCGAGCAGGACCTTCCAATCGAGCCACGGTTCTTTCCCCTTGATCCACTTCTCGAACCACTGGAACTCGGCGACCATCTTCACCAACTGATACCGTGGGTTCGTCAGCGCGTGCGGCATGCCCGGATAGATGATGAATTCAGTCGGCACGCCCAGCTTCTTCAACGCCATGTGCAATTCTTCACTCTGCGGGCGCGGCACGCGCGGGTCCGCTTCCCCCACATGGATCAGCGTCG
>BEHK01000059.1 GCA_002898775.1 bacterium HR08
CATCGACCTGGCGGAGACGCTTTCCAACCTGACGGGCAAATGGATCAAGCGCATCCTCCCTGACCCGGAAGACCCCGCCCGACCCGGCACGGTGGAGTTCGCCGACGGCACGACCGCCGACTTGAAGAACCCCGACTGGCGGCTGATCAAACCGCTCATCTGGTGGTGAACACCATGAACGACCTCCTCGCACGCGCCAAAGCCATTATCACGGAAGAGGTAGAGCAGGCGGGCTACCGGGTGCGGCGCATCCTGCTCTTCGGGAGCCGAGCCCGAGGCGAGGCACGCCCGAATAGCGACTGGGATTTCTTCGTCATCACCGATAGAGAGCCGCCTTATCCGGAGCAGCGGGATATGAAAGCCCGAATTCGTCGGTGCTTCGTCGAAGCCGGATTCTGGGGTGATGTGTTCATCCAGTCAGAGGAGGTCGTTGAGAGGAGGAAGGCGAATACCGGCTTTTTGACTTACTATGTGCTGAAGGAAGGGGTGGAGATATGAACGAGGACGCCGTCTCCATCTGGATTCGCCGTGCCGAAAGCGATATGAAGATTGGCAAGGACGAATTGGGAACTGAAGAACCCGCCACCGATGCCGTATGCTTCCATATGCAGCAGTGCGTGGAGAAATAAATATCTTGAAAGCGTTTTGAGACTTCTATGCTTTTGGCATCATTGAGCGTTAAGCAGACCATTAAAGAATCACCGCAGGTGCCCAGATATGGGCCTTCAGAATCACTGGAAGCCCACCTATAGCAGGATTCGCTACATGCTGGATACACGAAATCAAAAGCGGATGAAGCACTAATAACGCCGTCAGCGGGTGATGGAGTCGGATGTGTTGTGTAGGCTCTTGACACGACCCGAGGGCGAGCCACGGTGGCGCCTGCTGAAGAGGAAATCGTCTCCTTGAAGAGGAGCGCCGAATACTGCGGGACGATTCATGTCGTCTGGGCGGCGGATGCTCCCTCCTGGCTCTCCCCACGCAATGGCCAGTTTTGGCGGGGCGCTTCAGAGAGTACGTTGTGCACGCGCGGTCTTTCGCTCGTGCGGTTTCGAATCGAGAGAGGCGCACGAGCAACGCATCACGGGCCTAGGTCAGAGGAGCACGAGACGCCGGGGGAGTGCATAAGTTTTCGCCGTCCGGAGAGGTGGTGGACCGGAGGAGATTCGAACTCCCGACCTCCAGAGTGCGATTCTGGCGCTCTCCCAGCTGAGCTACCGGCCCACCATCATAACCGTAGGTTATCGGATGATCCGCGCGTGTGTCAAGAGGGCGACCATCCTCAAAACGCTTCCTCTGATGCGCATCGCCGATTCGCCTGAAATTGAGGATTGGGCGATGCCGACCAAGAAGCCGGATGGGCCACCGAGATATCGTCAGCCCTATTCACGCGTGTTGAGGGAGTCGCTTCGATGAAGCGAATGTTTCGCGGTTGATGGGAGCAGGGCGAATAAGGCCTATCGGTGAGCCGGATGGAACTTCGCGCCGATCGCCCTCGGTCACTGTCTTCGTCGCAACACGCCGTCTTGCCCGCTGAGCCAGAGCTCTATGCTCTCACCCGTCGCATCGAGCAGCACCGTGTCCAGATGTCGGTCCCTGTTGAAGTCCCCGACGGCGATGGCTGCTGGAGGTGTCGCGGTGAACAACCGCTGGTGCAAGTGCAGCATGCCGCGCTCACTGATTCGATACACCCAAACCTCTGGGACGACGGCGCTCGCACACACGACGCCCGTTCCATCAATCCCCCATGGTCCCAGACCGATTCCAATAGGCCTTTCTACCGTTGGCGCCGTCGCCGTCGCATGGAGCCGTATCGCGCGTCCATCCCGGAACACATCCTCGATCCTCACTATTGAGAGACTGGACTCCCTATGATTCGTGGTGATCACTTCCGCTCTCCCATCCCGATCCACGTCGGCAATGATCAGCGACACGGGATTCGTTCCCACGATGATTTCTCCCGCCGGGGTGAGCGTGCCGCCTTCGCGTCCGACGAGGATCGTCACACTGTGCGATCCATAATTGGCCACCACCACATCGAGCCGCCCATCTCCATTGACGTCAGTTATGGCGAGGGCGATCGGTTGTTTCCCCACGTCGAAGCGACGTCCAGCTGTAAACGTCCCATCCCCGCGCCCTTTGAAAACCTGAATCTGCCCGATATCCCAGTAGGCCAGCACGAGGTCTAACCGCCCATCTCGATCGAGGTCTCCCAACGCCAGCGCCCGAGGTCGTCCCGGCACAGCTATCGTCCTCATAGGGGTGAAGGTTCCATCTCCCCGCCCGTGCAAAACCGTCACGCTCTGTCCCACAAAATTCGCCGTCACTGCATCCGTCGTCCCATCTCCCGTCAGATCCCCGACCGCTATCGCGATGGGTCCAAGCCCTACGGCTATCGTTTGTCCTCGCGTGAACGTCCCATCTTCGCGACTCAGAAAGGCGCGAACTCGATTTCTGATCGGATCCGCCGCCAGTAGTCCTTGTTTCACCCGGTCATCGCTCGTCGTGATCGTCGTGAGGCGGAATGGGAGGGCCATCAGCGCGGGACTCACCACGAACGTCTCGACACTGCTGCTGTTGTTCCTGACTTGTGGATCCGGAGATGACGAAGATACGCGCGCGGAGTTCACGAGGACATCGGCCACAAAGGGCGCTCGCAGCTCAACGTGGAGCGGAGGAGACGATGTCCCGGCCGGGAGCGAGGGGCGGGTGCAGATGACTTCGGTACCGATCGCCCCGCATCCCCACCCGGCGCCGGAAATGTGGCTCAGGATCGTGCCTTCTGGGAGAGCGTCCCTCACTTCGATGGAGATCGCGTCGGATGGACCCACGTTGCGAATCTCGATCCGGTAGGACAAGGCTTGCCCGATGGCGACCGGATTTGAAGATACGCTCTTTTTGATACTGAGATCGGCCATGTTGCGCTCAAACCGCGCCGTGCACATCCTGTCGCTACTCATCACGCCGATCGTCGTTGGGCTTGTGCCTGAACATGCTCCTCCCCATGCGATGAAAGATGAACCTGGAGCGGGTGTTGCCGTGAGGGTCACCGACGCCCCTTCGGGATAAAGCTCGCTGCAGTCGGGATCGCATGAGATTCCTGTCGGAGCACTCGTGACTGTCCCTGTGCCCGTCCCGATCTTCGATATCGTGAGGGTGAATCGTCTGGCCTCATATGCGCCAGCGTCGCAGCCGCCTCCTGCAGGTTGAGGGCGCGCGATCCCTCGCTGGTCCTCACCCACGGATGTTCCAAACGCATCCGCACAGTCAACGGCCGCATCTAAGGCAGCACTTCCAAATTGGAGGGCATGTGTCCACGTCAGGCCTCCGTTGTTCTGTAAAGGGCCGAGATTAATGGTCGGGGTTCCGCTCCCCCCAAAGCATGTCCCGTCGTCATCCAGATTTCCGCCGAGGGGGGTGAGAGGGCCGAGGCAATTTCCACCGGGGGAGTTTCCGGCGACGATTGAGTTCTTGACCCGCGTGGGGCCGGCGCCGGTTGTTCGAATCCCTCCGCCTCCGGCGTCTGCTGAATTATAGGCGATCGTCACGAAGCTGAGGGTCAGGTCCCCTCCGTTCAGGATCCCGCCTCCTCCCCATCCTCCCTGGGCTGCATTGCCGGAAATCGTGCTGTTGATGATCACCATGGTTCCGAAGTTCGAGATCGCTCCCGCGTACCCGTCCGAGATTTGATTTCCTGCGAATGTGCTGCGGACGACAGTCACACGGCCTTGGTCGGCATGAAGGGCTCCCCCGAATGCGGCGCGATTGTCGGAAAACGTTGTATCGCTGATGGTGAGCCGTGCGGAGGATCCTGTTTGAAAGATCGCTCCGCCGCCTTCTGCGAGATTCTCCGAGAATGTGCTCCTTCGGATCTCTACCGCTCCGTCGAAGTTGAATACCGCTCCCCCCTCTCCACCAAGAGGAAGGCGATTGCTCAGGAACGTGCTGTCGAGGATGGTGACTTGACCGTTTCGGTTGGCGATTGCTCCCCCGAAGCCATCCTCTACTTCGTTGTCGGAGAATGTCACGTTGTTGACGGAGACCCGGCCACCTTCATTGAAGATTGCTCCCCCATCGCTTCCCGAGACACGGCCATTGAGCAGTCTGAGGCTGCTCAACACCAGATCTCCGCCGGAAGCCACGTGGAAGATGCGCGATGAGCCATTCGCATCAATGGATAGGCCTCCGCCATTGATCGTCAGACGCCCGGCGGAGAGGATCGAAGGGAGTTGGCCGGAGGTGAGAAGGATCGTCCCGCTGACGCTGAAGGTGATCACATCGTCTGTGCTCGGCCCCGTGCGGGAGCACTCATTGTACGTCGCATTCGTGTTCGCGGCGATGATAGCTTCCCTGATTGAACATCTGCCGTCGGTCCCGTCATCGGCATCGCTGAGCGTATCAACGGTGATTGTCGCCTGAGCCGCGGAGACGCGCGGCGGCAGGACCGGAACGATGGCAATCAGTGATACGATGATCGCCAGCAGCTTCAAAGGAAGTCTCTCTCTTCGGGATGCTAGAAGATGCGTTTGAAGGCTTTCCCGACGGCTTTGCCCGCTTTGCCGACGGCCTTGCCCGCGGCTTTGCCGCCTTTGGCGGTCGCTTCGCCGGCTTCGCTCGCTCCTTTGGCTGTCGCTTGGCCAGCTGTCGTCGCCCCTTTGGACGTAGCTTTAGCCGTCGTCTTCCCCGCCGAGGTGCCGGCTTTGGCCGTCGCTTTCGCTCCTGTGCTCGCCGCCTTGGCTGTCGCTTCGCCTGCTTGAGCGGCTGCTTCGCCGGTCGCCTGAGCGCCTGTGCTCGTCCCCTTCGCGACGGGGTTGCGGTCTTTTTGTGGGCTCATCCGACTCTCGGCCAGGCCGACCGAGGGGCAGGGAAGCTCCAATCCCAGAGCGTGGATGCTGAAGACCAGACCAAAGATGGCGATCTGCCGTCTTCCACGCATCGCTGTACCTCCTGCGCTCGTTATGTCAGAATTGAAACCTCCACGTGCGGTTCGGCGGCAGTGTACAAGATGCGACAGGGGATGTCAAATGGGCATGTCAGAGATTCCGGGTGGTTCCGCACCGCCGCCTGGACGCGAGGGCTATTGATCGTCGGGCTCTTCCTTGGCCTGGGGATCGCTCCATCAGAGCGTGCCGCGCAGAAGTCGGAGGGGCCGGTCGTCGAGTTGCGCTCCGATTTGGTCTCCTTCACCGTCTCGGTCACAGGTCCCAAGGGGGAGAGCTTGAGGCATCTCACGCGCGAGGACTTCATCGTCTACGAGAATGGCGAGCGGCAGCAGATCTCTCACTTTGCGACGGTGGACGCGCCGGTGGACATCGTCCTGCTCGTGGATACAAGCGGCAGCATGCGCGGCGAGTTGAAGACGGTACAGCGCGCCGCGGCGCGTTTCATCGAGCGGATGCGACCGCAGGACCGTGTGGCCCTTGTCGAATTCAATCGCGAGGCGATCTTGCATGTGGACTTCACGCGGGAGCGGAAACGGGCGATCGGTGCTCTGCGAAACCTGAAGGCGGGCTCGGCGACGGCCTTTTACGATGCGCTCGCCGTCGTCGCCGATGACCTGCTTCGTGAGGCGTCGGAGCGGAAAGCGATCGTGGGGCTCACCGATGGTGTGGACTCCACGAGCTTCTACGATTTCCCCGAAGCGGCGAAGCGACTGGAGCGCGCGGCTGTCGCCGTGTACATCATCGAGCCGGATACGGAATCGTTTGTGATCGAGGGGATACGGCGTGGAGACCTCACGCTCTCTCCGGCGCAATTGGAGCGATACCGTCGCGTCTATCGGCCTCAGGATCCTCCATTTCGATACCGCCAGCCCTTCCTCTTCACCCCGGAGGAGCTGGTCGAGATCACGCGCGGGTTGTATCGGCTGGCGCGGCGAGAGCTGCGGCAATTGGCCGAGCGGACGGGCGGGCGCGTCTATCCGTTGAAGCAGTTGGCGCAGTTGGACGATGTCTACGCGCAGATTCGCGCCGAGCTGGGAACGCTTTACAGCCTCGGCTATTATCCGAGCCGCTCCGAGCGGGACGGGACCTGGCGCGCTATTCGCGTTGAGGTCGCCATTCCCGGGGCTCGTGTCCATGCCCGATCCGGGTATTGGGCGCCCTCCCAGTGAGGTGATATGCGAAACCGACGAGAGATGTTCCTTGCGATCTTGGCGTGCCTCGCGATGGAAGCGATCGCTCGAACAGTCACTCCCACGAAGGCCGCGCGCATCGCTCAAGAATTGTCGGTGGTTGGGCCGATCGTCGGGGAGGTGACCGAAGATGGCGCGCTCCTGTGGGTGCGGGCGGATCGGGAAGCGATCGCGCACATCGAGTATGGGACGGATGCCGAGCTGACGACGGCTCGATTCACCGATCGGGTGCCGCTCACGTCCGAACGAGGGTTCACGGCGGCGGTGCGGCTTGGCGGGCTCATGCCGCGTACGCGCTACTTCTACCGTCTCCATGTATGCGATGCCCGAGCCCCCTCGCGCACCTTCGTCGGTCCTGTGGGACAATTCGTGACGGCGCCGGAGGAGGATGAGTGGGCGCCCGTGACCTTCGCCTACAGTGGGGATGCGGGCCAAGCGTATCAACCGTTCCGCCTGTTTGACGCCGTTCGTCTGCAGCAGCCCGATTTCTTCCTCTTCCTCGGCGATACGATCTACGCTGATCAAGGACCGGGGCCGGTGGCGAAGACGCTTGAGCAATACCGCCAGAAGTATCTGGGGAATCGGGAGGACGCGGCTTTCGAACGGTTGACGCGGGAGACGTCGTTCTACGTCATCTGGGATGATCATGAGATCGCCAACAATGCTAATCGCACGCATCCGCGGCTCCCCGTGGCGCGTCAGGCGTTCCTCGAATATTGGCCGATTCGCGGGGAAGAGGGGGAGGGCGTGCGACTCTATCGCTCGTTCCGATGGGGGCGCGCCCTGGAGCTCTTCCTGCTCGACTGTCGTCAGTACCGCAGCCCGCAGGCGGAGAAAGACGGGCCGTCGAAGACCATGCTCGGGGCGGAGCAGAAGGCGTGGCTGAAAGCAGCGCTTCTGGCCTCTCCGGCATCCTTCAAGTTCATCGCCACGACCGTCCCCTTGAAGTATCACAGTCGCGATTCCTGGGAGGGGTATCGAACCGAGCGTCGAGAGCTCCTGGAGTTCATCCGGGCTCATGGTCTCTCAAACGTGATCTTCCTCTCGGCCGATGTCCATTATGCGGCCGTACTTCGGCACGTCGAGGACGTTGTGGAGATCATCGCCGGGCCGATCGCGCAATTCCCCTCGCCGGTGGCGTTGGTCGGACGTCGGCCCGAGGTCGAATTCGCGGCGGCGGGCGCGTACACCTATGCCCTCGTGCGGGTGTTTCGCGAGGGCGACATCCCCCGCGCCGAGATCTCGATCTTCAACGCGGCCGGGAAGCGCCTGCATGCGACGCGCGTCCCGTGAGCGAGAGCGGCGCGCGCACGAAGTCCCTGCGGGGCTCGCCCTCGCGCGATCCCGTCGCCGATGTGACCCGTTCGGTTCGAGTGGGGGAGATCAGCGGCCTCGCGCTCTCTCCTTGGAGGCCTTCAGCGGGTCTTTGAATCCGGTGTCTGGCTTCTTCCCATTGGCCGAGCAATCGTGTTCGGCGGCGCGTTGCCGATAGTACGCTTCTTTGTCCACGCCTTTCGAGATGTAGGCGACGACGGTGAACGCGGCGAAACACTTAGGACAGATGAGTCGGATCGGCTTGGCTGCCGTTCGCGCCATAACGATCTCCTCCTGCGATGGATTGGGTGACGACGCGCACGGACGTCGCCACAAAAGGCGAAAAGATTGCCAGAAGATTTTGAGAAAGTCAACGGCGCGCCGGATACCGAGGGCGTGCCTGCGCGACGAATTGACAAACGGAGGCGCACCCCATACTCTTATTGCTCATGAGTCGGAGGCGATGAACGCGCGATGAGTGAGGAGCGCCATCCGAGCGGCGAGACTTCCACTGAGGTGTCTTCTCCATCGGTGGGGAGGGAGGAGGCGCCTCCGAGGCTCTTGGGAGAACGTTTGAGAGGGTCACCCTCGGAGCCGGTCGTGTGGAAGGGGAGTGCGCCGGATGATGGTGAGCGCGTGACGGTCGCGACGGCGGCGCGGGCGAAAGGGGATCGGGACCTGATTGCCCTCGGGCGGGAGATTCGCGCCTTCTTGCGCGATCTCGCCCTCACCGTGCTCATCGCCATCGTGATCGTCGCCTTCGTGATCCAGCCGGTGCGCGTTGAAGGGACGAGTATGTTGCCGCGGTTGCACGATGGGGAGCGCATCTTCGTGAACAAATTCATCTACAAGTTCGAGCCGATCCGACGCGGGGACATCGTCGTCTTCTGGTATCCGAATGATCCCTCGAAATCGTTCATCAAGCGGGTGATCGGTTTACCCGGGGAGACGATCTCGATTCGCCGCGGCGTCGTCTACATCAATGGGGAACCGCTGCTGGAGCCGTATTTGGACCCGCGCCTTCATACGCGCGAGGAGAATATGGCGCCCGTGTACGTGCGCGAGCACTATTACTTCGTCATGGGAGATAATCGCGATTCGAGTAATGACAGCCGGCAGTGGGGGCTGGTGCCGGAGAAGTATATCTACGGCAAAGCCGTCTTCCGATATTGGCCGCTCGGCAATATCGGCCGATTGCAGTAACCCGAGGGGTCTCAGGTGGTTCGCGCCACAAGTGAGGTGGTCTGCACCCCGCCGCGGGGGGGCGTCAGTTGGTCGGAAATTGGGGGGGGAGCCCTTGTGGCCTTCGGGCTCACGGTGCTTTATGAGAGCCGGCTGACGGGCGTGTTCGAGCAAGTTCGATATCTCCTGAGCCCGCACGGGCATTGGGATGCCCTGTCGGCGCGCTATCTCTTTGGGGCGCTGGGCGTCGCGGCGCGCGAGGGGATCGGATGGCTCGTCCTCGTGGGAGGGATTTTCGTCCCTGCTGTTCTCCTCTTCGGGAACGCGTTCTCCGTGCGGGAGCCCTTGCTCGTGTTCTGGCGTCGGTGGTATCGCCAAGTCCTGGGCGCGACGCTCTACGGATGGGCGATCGCTCATGGGGTGATGGCCGTTCCGGCGCTCTGGGTGTTCTCTGCGGAGACGCCTCGATATGAGGCCGCGTTGGGAGTCGCCGTGCTTCCCCCCTTCGCCTTCCTCATGGGGTGCACGTTGCGACAGATCTTTTCGATGTCGCTCGGGCGGGTGCTCGCCATCCTGCTTCCGGCGCTCGTCTCGCTTCTGGCCGCTCCCATTGTGGGCAAAAGGTTCGTCCTTGTGGCGGCCTCACCGATGCTCGTGCTCATCGGTCATCAGTTGCTGACGCCGTACCTCCATCGGGCGTTGCGCGCCGCGCGAGACGAGAGGACGAGACCGGATGGGCAAGCGGCAGGCATTCCCGAAGGGGCGGTCGGCGAAGGAGCTGCGGTGGCGCAGGCCGCCGTGGAATCGAGTGTCGAGGTCGGATCGGTATCGGAGCCTCCATCGGCGCCATCATGAGATGTTCGATCGTCTGAGGGAGCCATTATGGAAGCGATTCTCGCGCTCGAAGATGGGACGGTATATCGAGGGGAAGCCTTCGGCGCGGAAGGCGAACGCACGGGAGAGATCGTCTTCAACACCTCGATGACGGGGTATCAGGAGATTCTGACCGATCCCTCTTATGCCGGGCAGATCGTCGTCATGACCTATCCGCACATCGGCAACTATGGGGTCAACAGCGCCGACATTGAGTCGCGGCGCCCGTTCGTCGAGGGGTTCGTCGTGCGCGAATATTCGCGGGTATTCAGCAATTGGCGGGCCGAGGCCAGCCTCGAGGATTACATGAAGCACTACGGCATCGTCGGCATCGCCGAGATTGATACGCGGGCGCTGGTTCGACATATTCGGGAACGGGGGGCGATGCGGGCGTGCCTCTCGACGCAGACGCTTGATGCCGAGGAAGCCGTGCGGCGAGCGCGGGCGGCGCCTTCGATGCTCGGCCTGGATTTAGCGAGTCGCGTCACGTGCGAGCATCCCTATGTGTGGAACGAATGGGCGGCGCGCCTGGACCCGGCGAACGATTCGAGGGGCACCCAGGCGGCGCGCTTTCACGTGGTGGCGTACGATTTCGGCGTGAAGTTCAACATCCTGCGGCAACTGGCCGCGCGCGGATGTTGGGTGACGGTCGTGCCCGCGCACACATCGGCCGATGATGTGCTCGCGCTGAAGCCCGATGGGGTCTTCCTCTCCAACGGGCCGGGCGATCCCGAACCTCTCACCGGCGTCGTGGCGAATCTCCGGCGGTTGATCGGACGCGTTCCGATCTTCGGCATCTGCCTGGGGCATCAACTGCTCGGTCTCGCTTTCGGCGGGCGCACGTATAAACTCAAGTTCGGTCATCGGGGCGGGAATCAGCCGGTGAAGAATTTGCGCACGGGGCGCGTGGAGATCACGGCGCACAATCATGGATTTGCCGTAGCGGCGGAGACGCTGCCGCCGGAGGTCGAGCCGACGCACATCAATCTGAACGATGGGACGCTCGAGGGCATGCGCCATCGGGAGTATCCCATCTTCTCCGTGCAATACCATCCGGAAGCATCGCCCGGTCCGCATGATGCCCTCTATCTCTTCGACGACTTCATCCGCTTGATGGAGATCCATCGGCGCGAGCGGTGAGCCGAGGGCGGCGTTCTTCCGAAGGGGAACGGATCGGGTTCATCGTATCGTCAAGCGCAGGGTGAGCGAGAAGGCGTCCGATGAGCGCTCCCGGCGCAATGAGGTGAATGTGAGCGTGAGCGCCATCGGGAGGTGGCGCGGACCCGGCTCCCCAGGAAGAGCGAGGAAGAGCAGGCCGCGCCGCGTCTCTCCGGGAGCCAGGGCGGGCTTGAAGGCGAAGGCGAGCGCTGCGAACGCCTGCTCCAGCTCCTTGCGCGAGGCGATTCGATAGGCCGTCACGTCGTAGTAATCCAAGAGCTGCCGGAGCGCGCGCTCGGGCGTGCGCACGATGAGGCGATCTCCCCGTTCGTCTTGAGCCTCCACACGCGCGCGGTGCAGTTGGATCGCCGCATTGCCGCGATTGGTCATCTCCAGATGGAGCGGGAGCAGGCCGGCCAATCGCAGGTTCGCTCGAAACAGTTCCAGCTGCGCTTCCTCGTCCGTAAGGGCGACGATGCGCATCCTGAGGTCCGCCGTCTCTGCCTCTGCGCTCGGACTCCCCGCCGGGAGGCGAATTGATATGGGCGCGCGAAACGGTAGAGCGCAGGCCGAGAGGAGTCCGCAGAGGCCGAGCAGCACCCCGGACGCGGCGACCTTCAACCTGCAGCGCGCGTCATGTTCCCCTCGGACGCTCATACAGCGCTCTCGGCCACTCGTTCCAGTTCCGCTCGATGGCGGATGAAGAGGTGCCTCCCTTCGAAGGCGACCAAGCGTTCGGCCAGGAGCCTCTCCAAGGCCTCGCGCACGGCTTCTTCCGAAAGGCATGTCAGATGCATCAGAGCGCGAGCGGTCAGCTTCACCGGGACGATCAGCTGCTTGTCGAGCGTCGGCACTCCGTATTCTTCGGCCAGTTGCAGGAGCACGCGCGCGAGGCGAGGGCGCGGAGCCGTATACAGCAATCGCGCAGGCGGTAGAGCGATGGTGATCTCGTTCCCTTCGGAAGGGACCGCCACGGGCATGAGGGACGCCGCGCGTTCATCCAGAGCCCGTCGGTCCACCGTCTTCACGGTGAGGTCCTCCAGAGCTTCGAGCACGAACTCCCGCGGCCCTTCGGGAAGCTCGCCGAAGAGGTCATCGGGGCCGAGCGTGGCGATCATCTTCTCCTGTCCTGTCGCTTCTAGGCGCGTGAGCCGCAGGCGTCCGGCGCTCACCAGATAGACGTAATCGCGGGCCTCTTCGGGGAAGTAGATGTACAGCCCTCGCCGGATGAGGTCCACCGGCCAGGGATGCGCTGCGAGCGCGCGCACCAGGTCCGCGCTCCAGGCGCCGGCAGTCGCAAACCAAACGGCATTGAGCGCGAGCATGAGGAGAAGATCATACGCGAGACTTCCCCGAGAGGAAAGACGTAGGGTAAGATAAAGCGGCTTTGGGAGACGTCGCGACGGTTGGGCGACGCCCCCGCAAATTCGCAGCTGGAGCGGGAGGTCACCATGGGGAGGCGGAGCGAGCAGCCTCTGGTCGGCGTCATTATGGGAAGCCGATCGGACTGGGAGACGATGCGCGGCGCGGTGGACATCTTGCGGGAGTTGGGAATCCCTTACGAAGTGCGCATCGTCTCGGCCCATCGGACGCCAGATCTGATGTTCGAGTACGCGGAGACGGCGCGCGCGCGCGGCTTGGAGGTCATCATCGCAGGAGCCGGCGGAGCGGCCCACTTGCCGGGGATGACGGCGGCCAAGACGATCTTGCCCGTCATCGGGGTCCCTGTCGAATCGAAGGCGCTCCGCGGGCTCGATTCCTTGCTCTCCATTGTGCAGATGCCGGCGGGCGTACCCGTGGCCACCGTCGCCATTGGCAATGCGAGAAACGCGGGGCTGATGGCCGCGCGCATCCTGGCCATCAAGTATCCGGAGATCGCCGACCGCCTCGCGGCCTATGCGGAAGCGATGAAGAACGCGGTCTTGCAGCTGAAGATTGAGGAGGAATCAGCATGACGCTCATCGGACCTGGGCAGACGATCGGTATCCTGGGGGGAGGGCAACTCGGGCGCATGCTCGCGCTAGAGGCCAAGCGCATGGGGTATCGCGTGATCACCTTGGACCCGGAGCCGGAATCTCCGTGCGGCCAAGTCGCCGATGCGCAACTCGTGGCCCCGTATGATGATCTGGAGGCCGTCCGGCAACTCGGGCGAGCTGCCGATGTCCTCACGTATGAGTTCGAGAACGTCTCGGCCGCGTCGGTTCAAGCGCTGGAAGCCGATGGCCGGCGTGTTCATCCCTCAAGTGCCGTCCTCGCCATCACGCAGAATCGGCTGCGCGAGAAGACGTTCGTCGCCGGTCTGGGCATCGGCGTTCCGGCCTTTCGGGCCATCGCGTCTGTGGAGGACGTCGAGCGCGCAGCTCGCGAGATCGGCTTCCCCGCTGTGCTCAAGGTGGTCTCCGGGGGGTATGATGGGAAGGGACAAATCGTCATCCGAGCGCTGGAAGAGGCGCGGGAGGCCTTCGGGCGATTGAACGCGCACGCGCGGGGGAGTTCGATCGAAGGTCCCCCGATGATCTGGGAACAATGGGTGTCTTTCACGAAAGAGGTGAGCATGATCGGCGTTCGGGATGAGCGCGGAGCCTTGATGACCTATCCGCTCGTCGAGAACACACATGTGAACAACATCCTGGACACGTCGCTTGTCCCGGCCCGCGTGTCGCCGCGAGTCGAAGAAGAGGCGCGCCAGATCGTTCGGGCGATCGGAGAGCACCTGCGGATCGTCGGCGTCTATTGCGTCGAGATGTTCGTGCTCGAAGACGGGCGCCTGCTGGTCAATGAGATCGCTCCGCGACCGCATAATTCCGGACATTACACGCTCGACGCTTGCATGGTCTCCCAATTTGAGAACCACGTGCGGGCGATCTGCGGGCTGCCGATTGTCGCGCCGCTGCTGCGCTCTCCGGCTGTGATGGTCAATCTGCTCGGGGATGGGCGGGGTCATCGGTTAATGGGCGTGGAGCGCATCCTGGAGGATCCGCGCGTGCGGGTGCATCTTTATGGGAAGAAGGAGGCGCGCCCGGGTCGGAAGATGGGACACCTGACGGTTCTGGCCGAGAGCGTGGAGGAAGCGCTCGATCTCGCTCGTCGGGCGCGAGGGCAGCTTCGATGGGATTAAGGGATCGAAACGCCGACAGAGGCGCGCTTGATCGCCATCCCCACGATGTGAGGGGCGACCAGGGGGATCGGGAGCAGGAGTCGTTGCAGGAACACCCGCTCGAAGCCCACGGTGCTGATGATTCGATCCGTCTCGCGATCCGGATGGCATCCGGCGGTGAATCGCTTCCACAAGGGGCGCGCTCGCTCCTGCCATCGGCGGAGGCGGGTGCCCGCCGGCGCCGCCACGTGTTCGATGAAGAGGAGTCTCCCCCCAGGCACAAGCACGCGCAGGATCTCGCGCAGCGCGCGCTCCGGGTCCGACACCGTGCAGAGCACGTGGGTGCTCACGACCGCATCCACGCTCTCGTCTTCCAGCGCGAGCTGTTCGGCCCACCCCACGACGAGCGCTGCGTTCACCCCGCGCCGTTCGACTTCGGCGCGCAGATAGCGGTGCATGAAGGGGTTCGGCTCGACCCCGATCCATCGGACGTGCGCGGGGTAGTACCGGAGGTTTGGCCCCGTGCCCGGCCCGATCTCCAAGACGCGCCCGCGAAGTCCGGCGAGGAGCTCCTCCTTGTACGGTCGCAGGTGCGCATCGGCATATGCGCTCACCCGCGCCATCATCCACGCGTGCCAGCGTTGGCTGAGCTTCCCCTGTAGCTTCCCGGGGTTCATCGGGACAACATTGTAGCACGTCTTCTCCCCGCTGCTTCTATCACCGAGTGCTGCCTGCCTTTCATCGGCCATTCCCAGCGGGATTCCTTCGCGGCGAGCTTTGTGGTATAACCCTCCTCTGTGGAGGAAGAGGGGATGCGGAACCAACAACGAAGGCTGTGGGATGTCGCGTGGCCGGATGCATTGATTGAAGCCGTGCTCCCGCGGGCGTTCCTTTGGCTCTACCGCAATCCTCGAGAGGCCGTAAAGAGCATCGAGCTTGTTCTCCCTGAGCCGGGGGAGAGAAGGATCTCCGTTCGGCTTCGGCGTGGGCAGAGAGACGATGAGTGAGGGTGTGCCGACTCGATCTCCCGAACTTCGCCTCCCCGTTGAACGGGAGCATCAAGCGCGGATTCCCATCTTCCGACCGTCCCAACGGCAATCGCTTCGGCTCATGCCTCCTGGATCAGAGATGAGAGCGTGCTGGGGATTTATAGAGGAGGGAGGGCGGTGATGCGAGCATTCAAGGAGAGCATGCTTGAGCTTATCACGAAGACTTCGACGACGCTGCCGGCTGATGTGCGGCGCGCGATCGCTGCGGCCTTAGAGCAGGAGGAACCGGGGACGCGCGCGGCGCAGGCACTGGCCGTGATCGCGACCATCGTTGACGTGGCGTGTGAGGCCGATGGGCCGATCTGTCAGGACACGGGCATGCAAACGTTCGAGATCAAAGTTCCCGTCGGAGTGAATCAAATCGTCCTGAAGCGGCAGATTGAGGAAGCCATCGCCGAAGCCACGCGCCTGGGGAAGCTGCG
>BEHK01000060.1 GCA_002898775.1 bacterium HR08
GTTGCTTCTCGCCACCGCTCAGGTCTCGCGGCAGGAAATGCAAACGCTCGCTCAAGCCCACGCGCGCGAGCAACTCGGCCGCCTGCCGCCGCGCCCTCCGACCATTGATCCCCTTGAGGTTCAACGCCAGCTCCACGTTCTCCAGCGCCGTCAATGCCGGGAAGAGGTTGAAGGTCTGGAAGACGAAGCCGATGTATCGTCGGCGCAGTAGCGGCAGCGTCCGCTCATCCAGAGCCGAGACCTCGTGCTCGAAGAGGAAGAGGCGCCCCCGCGTGGGTTTCAACAAGCAGCCCATCAACAGCAGGAGCGTCGTCTTGCCGCTGCCCGAAGGTCCCATCAGCAGGACGAAGCGTCCCTCCGTCAGCTCCAAGCTCACGTCGCGTACGGCGACGACGGTTGAGGCCCCCTCGCCGTAGACCTTGCTGACGCGATCCAGGATGAGGACGGTTCGGCTCATAGCCGCTTTAACTCCGGAACACGAGCGCGGGATCGAGCTTCGTGACCTTGTAGATCGAGATGATCGAAGCGCTCACGCACATGAGGACCGTGAGGCCGAAGATGGCCAGGAGCACCTCCGGGGGCAGATACGCTTCGAGCCCCGCCTGCCGCGCCACGCGCAGGAAGACGCGGGAGAGGAGCATTCCCGTCGCGTATCCGATCAGGGCCACGATGAGAGCCTGCGCGATGATGATCCGATAGAGATCGGCATTGGAGGCGCCAATGGCCTTGAGCGTCCCGAACTCCCGGAGATGGTCGATCGTGGAGGCATAGATCGTTTGCCCCACGATGATCGTCCCGATTAACAGACCGAGAATCGCCGTGCTGAGCAGGGCGATGCCCGCCCCCGTCACCAGCAGCCAATATCGCCGGGATTTCCAACTGAATTCCCGTTTGGTGTAGACGTCCACGCCGGTGAGCGTCTCGGCCAAGTGCTGTTTCACCTCCTCGACGGCATAACCGGGGGCGACCTTCACCAGGATATAGACGGTCTGCCCCGGTGGGATGAACGAGAGCTTGAGCGCATTCTTGAACGAGGTGAAAACGAAGGGGCTGCCCGTGAAGGACTTCGCCCCGCGCGTGATCCCAGCGAGGCGCGCCCTCTGACCGATGATCTCCACCTCGTCGCCCACGCGAGGGGAGCCCAACCGCGCTCGGTCCGCCTCGTCAATGAAGATCTGGTTGAAGTACTTCACATCGGCCAGATCGCCCTCGACGATCTCCCACGGCGCGCCGATTCGCGTCTCCGGATTGAAGCCGATCACCTGAATGGTCTCCTGCCCGCCGTCGGGCATCTTCCAGTAGCTGAAGCCCATGAGGAACTTCTCGGCCCACAAGACGCCGGGAGCGCGTCGCGCCTCGTAGAGCTTCTGCTCGGAGAAGGGGAGGCCGAAGTCGAAATTCTTCAAGTTCTTCGCCGTGATCCAGAGATCGGCCTCGATGTGGTCAATGAGGACGGAGGCATTGGTCATGAACTTCAAGAGGAAACCGATCTGCAGCGTCATGAGCACGACGGCGAATTGAATGCCGACGAGGGCGACCAGGAACCGAACGCGATCCTGAAACAGATTCTTTCTCGCCAGCGAGACCATCGCCGCTTCGATCCCCTCGGCCTCCCCTGCGCCCTCTGTGACGGATCACCGCTGCACCGCTCAAGTATACGCGACGCTCATCGCGCGAGGGAAGGGCGCGCTCTTGCGTTCCAGGTGGGGAGCGCGTACATTAATGGCGAAGCGAAGCCACATCGGAGGAACGAGATATGATCGCGGCAGCCGACCTCAGGGATGGGATGGTGATCAAAATCGAGGGCGAGTTGTACCGCGTCATCGAGGCCGAATACCATGCCGGCGGCGGGCAGTTCGGCGGGATGGTGTTCGCCAAGGCTCGGAACCTTCGGACTCAGCACATCAAAGAGTGGCGCTTCAATCCCAACGATAAGCTCGAGGACGTGATCCTCGAGCGTCAGGAGATGGAGTACCTCTACACGGACGGCGAGGATTTCTATTTCATGAACCCGGAGACCTTCGAGCAGATCAGCCTCCCGCGCGAGGCGATCGGGCATCGCGAGCGATTCCTGCAGCCGAACATGCGCATCCCGGTCGAGATGTACGAGGGCGCGCCGGTGAACGTCGTCTTTCCGGAGGTCGTGGAGCTGCGAGTCGTCTCGGCGCCGCCCGGACTGCGCGAGCATGAGACGAGCACCTATAAGACCGTGATCCTGGAGAACGGTATGGAGGTCCTCGTCCCGCAGTTCATCAAGGAGGGAGAGGTCGTGCGCATCGAGGTGGAGACGGGGCGATATCTCGAGCGCGTGCGCGAGGTGCGCAAGCCCGGGACATGAGAGCGGCGGGACGCTGGCCAGCTCGTGAAGGAGCGAGCGGTGATCACATCTTCCTTGGGAGGAGGAGCAATGGTGGGAAAAAAGCGTTTTCGAATCGCCGTCGAGGGGAGCCTGATGCTCGCCCTGGCTCTTCTGGGCGCGGGATCGCCCGTGGGCCGCTCTCAAGAGGGCGCCGCGCCTGTGACCGCTCCGAAGGTGGGGGATCCGGCCCCTGATTTCACCTTGCCGGATCAGAACAATCGTCCCGTGCGACTCTCCGATTTCAAAGGGAAGAAGAACGTCGTGCTCGCCTTCTATGTGCTCGCCTTCACCGGGGGCTGAGCGCGCGAATTGAAGGCCTATCAGGATGATGTGGCCAAATTCGAAGCGATGGAGACGCAGATTCTGGGCATCAGCGTGGACAGCCCCTTCGCCAACAAGCGCTTCGCCGAGGATCTGGGCGTCACGTATCCCTTGCTCAGCGACTTCCATCGGACGGTCTCCCGACGCTACGGCGTCCTGGACCAAGAGCGTGGCGTGGCGCGACGCACGACCTTTGTCATTGATAAGGAGGGGATCATCCGCCACATCGAGCAGGGCGCGTCGGCCATTGATCCATCGGGCGCGCGCCAGGCCTGCTCGATCTTGAGCGGGAAGAGGGAGAAGGAGCGATGAGATTCTCAACCAAGGCGATCCACATCGGGAGCGAGCCGGATCCGGTGACGGGTGCCGTGAGCGTCCCCATCTATCAGACCTCGACCTATGCGCAGGAGGGATTGGGGAAGCATAAGGGCTTCGAGTACGCGCGCACGCAGAATCCGACGCGATTCGCCTTGGAACGGTGCTTGGCGGCATTAGAGGGAGGGACGGCGGCGTTCGCGTTCGCGTCGGGGATGGCGGCCATCAACGCGCTCGTGCAAGCGCTCTTGCGCGCGGGCGATCACGTGATCGTCTCCGAGAATGTCTACGGGGGGACATTCCGGCTGTTCGAGCGCGTGTGGCGCCAGTGCGCTCTCGATTTCAGCTACGTGGATACGCGCGAGGTCGCGCACGTGGAACGCGCGATTCGTCCGGAGACGCGGATGATCTTCCTGGAGACGCCGACCAATCCCTTGATGATCCTGGCCGACATTCGCGCCATCTCGGAGTTGGCGCGTCCGCGTGGCATCCGCGTGGTCGTGGACAATACGTTCATGAGTCCGTACTTTCAACGGCCCTTGGAGCTGGGGGCCGACGTGGTCGTGCACTCGACGACGAAGTATCTGAACGGCCACAGCGATAGCGTCGGTGGGGCGCTCGTGGTGCGGGACGCCGAGGACGCCGAGCGGATTCGGTTCGTGCAGAACGCGGCTGGGGCGATCATCGCGCCGCTGGATGCCTGGCTCGTGTTGCGGGGGATCAAGACGTTGCCCCTGCGCATGCGGCAGCATGATGAGAACGGGCGCGCCGTCGCGCGATTCCTCGCCGAGCATCCACGGGTCGAGCGCGTCTACTATCCGGGCCTGCCCTCGCATCCGCAGTACGAACTGGCCCGGCGCCAGATGTCGGGCTTCGGCGGCATGGTCGCCTTCGATGTCGGCTCGCTGGAGCGGGCGCGCACCGTGCTGGAGAGTGTTCGCCTCTGCACCCTGGCCGAGAGTTTGGGGGGGGTTGAGACGTTGATCTCCCACCCGGCCACGATGACGCATGCGAGTATCCCGCGAGAGGAGCGCGAGCGACTCGGTATCACCGACGGCTTGATTCGCCTCTCGGTCGGCTGTGAGGATGTCGAGGACATCATCGCCGATCTCGATCGCGCGCTCGCGCGCCTGTGAACGATCGTCCCTGTCACGGTGGGGCTCGAAATCCCGAATCGGGAGCCGTATAATGTCCCGTATGGCGGATGAGCAGCGCGTGACCGTCACCTGGCATGCCCGGACGGATGTCGGGCTCGTGCGATCGAATAACGAGGACAATTTCCTCATCCTCGACGTGGAGCGAGGGGCGTATTGGACAGCAGCCGATGGCGCGTGCGTGCCCGATGGCGTCGGACGCTGGGAGGTCGGTCCCTCCGGGATCGTGCTCGCGGTGTCCGACGGCATGGGGGGCGCTTTGGCCGGCGAGGTGGCGAGCCATTTGGCGGTCACGGCGGTCGCGCGCCTGTTGCACCGATTCGATGCCCGAGCCCTCTATGCGCACCTGCCGTTCTCCGAACGATTGCGTCTGGCCATGGAGCAGGCCAATCGCCTCATTTACGAGAAGAGTCAGGAGCATCCGGAGCTCATGGGCATGGGGGCGACGTTCACGGCGGCCGCGTACCATCAGGGGTGGCTCTATCTCGGGCAGGTGGGGGATAGCCGGGCGTACGGGATTCGCGCCGGGCGCATCCGCCAACTCACTAAGGATCAATCGCTCGTCCACCATCTGGTCGAGGCGGGATTCCTCACCGAGGAGCAGGCCGAGCGGCATGCCTATCGAAACGTGATCCTTCAGGCCTTGGGCGCACACCCCCATACGGTGATCGTCATGGACCGCGTGCCGGTGCGGCGGGCGGATCACGTGTTGCTCTGCAGCGATGGCCTCTCCAGCAAGGTCACCGCATCGGAGATGTGCGAGATCGTCCTCGGAGCGTCGGATCTGGCGGAGGCGACGAAGGCGCTCGTGCAATTGGCCGTGGAGCGTGGCGGTGAGGACAATATCACCGTCCTGCTCGCGCGGTTTGACGGTGACGCTCTTCCGCCGGCGCGAGAGGACGAGGAGCTGGCTTTGCTGCACCTTGAGCGGGACGATCGGCTTCCGGAGGTCGTGGAGCCGGAGCTCTGGGATGAGCTGGTTCGCTTCGTCCCGACTCCCGTCGCCATTGGGATGCGCGGTCCGGAGACGGCTCGACGCGAGGACGCTCACCCGGATCCGCCGGAGAGGGGGGCGGAGGATCGAGGCGATCCGCAGCGACTCCCCGAGGCATCTCCGGACCTCACCGGCGATCCGCCGGATGAGGGAGGACGGTCGGGAATCCCCTCACGAACGGTCGCCCGAGCGTTGCTCGTCCTGCTCCTGCTGTTGCTCTTTGGTGCCGTGCTCTCCACGTGGTGGTATCTCTCGGTTCACGATCGGCGCCATGCCGAACCCGAAGAGGGACCGTCGCTCGCCCTCTGCGGGGCGATGCTCGGTTGAGGGGGCTTATCCGAAGGGACCGTCGCGACGGCGCTCTCGCGCGCCGCTGAGGGTGATTTCTCCAAGGAGGGGAGGACGATGATGGAGGCGCAACAGAAGCTGCAAGTCAATCTCGACGAGGAGATGAAGCGCAGCTATCTCGATTACGCGATGTCGGTCATCATCGGTCGCGCTCTGCCGGATGTGCGCGATGGCTTCAAGCCCGTGCATCGGCGCGTCCTCTGGGCGATGTACGAGCTGGGGAACACCCACAACAAGCCGTTCAAGAAGAGCGCGCGCGTCGTCGGCGACGTCATCGGGAAGTACCATCCGCATGGGGATGCCGCCGTCTATGAGACGATCGTGCGCATGGTGCAACCGTTCTCCATGCGCTACCCCCTCATCGAGGGGCAGGGGAATTTCGGGAGCATTGATGGGGATGAGCCGGCCGCGATGCGCTACACCGAGGTTCGGCTCGCGAAGATCGCCGAGGAGATCTTGGCCGATATTGACAAGGAGACGGTGGACTTTCAGCCGAATTACGATGAGTCCTTGAAGGAGCCGACGCTGCTCCCTGTTCGGTTCCCACAGTTGCTCGTCAACGGCAGCTCGGGCATCGCCGTGGGGATGGCGACGAACATCCCCCCGCACAATCTGAGCGAGGTGATCGAGGCGACGATCCACCTGCTGCAGCACCCGGAGGCGACCGTCGAGGACCTGATGCGCTTCATCCCGGGGCCGGATTTCCCGACGGGGGGCTACATCTATGGGCGCGAGGGGATTCGGCAGGCGTATCTGACTGGGCGCGGGACGATCATCATGCGCGCGCGCGCGGCCATTGATCGCATCGGGCGGGGCTCCGCGCAGCGGGAGGCGATCGTCGTCACCGAGATCCCGTATCAGGTGAGCAAGGCGAAGCTGATCGAGAAGATCGCCGAGCTGGTCGCCGAGCGGAAGATCGAGGGCATCGCCGATCTGCGCGACGAATCGGACCGCGAGGGGATGCGCATCGTCATCGAGCTGAAGCGCGAGGCCGTGCCGCAAGTCATCCTGAACAAGCTCTACAAGCTCACGCCCATGCAAGAGACCTTCGGCGTCATCAATCTGGCCATCGTCAATGGGCAGCCGAGGGTCCTCAATCTCCTGGAGACGTTGCAAGAGTTCATCGCCTTCCGACGCGAGGTCGTGCGTCGGCGCACGCACTATGAGCTGCGGCGCGCCGAGGAGCGGGCGCATATCCTGGAAGGCCTCAAGCGCGCGCTCGATCACCTGGATGCCGTCATCGCGCTGATCCGTCGCTCGAAATCGGGACGGGAGGCGCGCGAGGCGCTCCAGCGGCGGTTCCGCTTCTCCGAGGCGCAGGCGCACGCGATCCTCGAGATGAAGCTCGAACGCTTGACGAATCTGGAGCGGCAGAAACTCGTCCAGGAGTACGAGGAGATCATCAAGCGCATCGCCGAGCTGAAGGAGATCCTCAGCAGCGAGCGCGCGCTGAGCCAGGTGATCATCCGCGAGTTGCGCGCCATCCAGAAGGAGTTCGGCGATGCTCGACGGACGCAGATCGTGGATGAGGAGGCGGAGTTCACGTTGGAAGATCTCATCCCCGACGAGGAGGTCGTCATCACGGTGAGCCACAGCGGGTTCATCAAGCGGACGCCCCTGATGGTCTTCCGGCAGCAGAGCCGCGGCACGCGCGGCCGTTCGGGCATGATGACGCGCGGGGAGGATTTCGTGACTAAAGTCTTCGTCACCTCCACGCACAGCACCGTCATGGTCTTCACCGATCGGGGGAAGGTCTACAACCTCAAGGCCCACGAGATCCCCGAGGCGCAAGCGGCGAGCCGTGGCCGCGCCATCACCAACCTCGTTCACATGACCAGTGAGGAGAAAGTCGCCGGCATCGTCGCCGTCCGACAGTTCGTCCCCGACCGATACGTCGTCATGGTCACCCGCAAGGGGGTGATCAAAAAGACCGCGCTCTCGGAGTTCGATACCTTGCGCGCGAGCGGGCTCATCGCGATGACCGTGGATGAGGACGATACGTTGATCGCCGTGGAGCTGACCGATGGGCGGAAGAAGATCTTCCTCGCCACGCGCCACGGGATGGCCATCTGCTTCGATGAGAACGACGTGCGGCCGATGGGGCGGCCGGCGCGCGGTGTGCGCGGGATCGAGCTGCGCGAGGGGGATTACGTGGTGAGCGTCGCCGCCGTGCGCGGCGATGAGCAGATGCTCACGATCACCGAGAAGGGGTTTGGCAAGAAGACGTCGCTGCGGGCCTATCGCGTCCAAGCGCGCGGCGGCAAAGGGATCATCAACGTCCGCACGACCGAGCGCAACGGACAGGTCGTCGCCGTCATGCCCGTGCGCGAGGATGACGAAGTCATGCTCATCACCACGCAAGGGAAGGTCTTGCGCCTGAAGGTCTCCGAGATCCGGGAGACCGGGCGCAGCACGCAGGGCATCCGTCTGATGCGGCTCGCCGACGAAGATGCCGTCGCCTCGGCCTCGCTCGTCGGCCGTGAAGACGAAGACGAGACGATGCGGGCGACCGCGTGATCTATGGGCACGGGAGAGACGCGATCTGACGAGAGGGCGTTCGAATATCTGCAGGCGATCGCTCTCTTCAACGCGGGAGAGTATTTCGCCGCGCATGAGGCGCTCGAATCCCTCTGGCGCCGTGCGGTGGGAACGGAACGGCTCTTCTACCAGGGCTTGATCCAGGCGGCCGTCGCGCTCCATCACTTCCGGCGCGGGAATCTGCGCGGAGCGCGCCGATTGGTCGAACGCGCGCTGGCGCGCTTGGCCGACGTCCCCACGCCGTTTCGCGGGCTCAATGTGGCCGATTTCGCCGAGCAACTTCGGCGGTTCTTCGAGGATCCCGCGCGCGCTCCTGTCCCACGGCTTGTCCTCGCGCCACCTACCGGGCGCACGTGAGCGCGCGCCCGCCGTCAATGCTCACCGTCGCTCCCGTGATCCAACTCGCCCGATCGCTCGCCAGGAAATAGATGAGTTCGGCGACCTCGCGCGGCTCCCCCACGCGCCCGAGCGGATGCGTGGTCGTGCTGCGTTGCAGGAAGGCCGCATACTCCTCCTCGCTCATCCCCCCGGCCCGATGCAGATTCGTCCGTACGACGCCCGGATTGACGGCATTCACCCGAATGCCCTTGGGCGCCAATTCCAGGGCCGCGCATCGCGTGAGTTGATCCAGCGCCGCCTTGCTCACGCAATAGGCGAGCACGCCCGGAAACGAGCGCAGTCCGGTGACGCTGGAGACGTTCACAATCGCGCCGCGCGTCTTCTCCAAGTGCGGGACGGCGAGCTTCATGAGGTAGAAGATCGAGCGGAGGTTGATCCTCATCATCTCGTCCCACAACTGGAGCGACGTCGTCTCCAGGCTCCCGCTTTTGAGAATCCCGGCGGCGTTCACGAGCACATCCAGCCCGCCCATCTTCGCCACGGCCCGCTCGAGGCACAGCTCGCACTGCCGCTCGTCGGCCAAATCGGCGACGAGAATGTGCGCGCGCTCTGGATAGGGGGCAGCCACTTCGGCGAGCGCCGCCTCTCGACGCCCGACCAGCGTGACCTCGGCTCCCGCTTCCAGAAAGCGCTCGGCCGTCGCGCGGCCAATGCCGCTGGAGGCCCCGGTGACGAGCACGCGCTTGCCCGACATCTCCTGATTCATCGCGTGTCTTCCTCCCCCCCTCATCGCTCCGGGACGAATGGCACCTCCGCGCCGTCGCGCTTGTAGATCCGACCGCCTTTCATGACGAAGTCCACCTGCTTGAGCCGCGCGACGTCCGAGAGCGGATCACCCAGTATGGCGATGATGTCAGCGAGCTTGCCGGGTTCGAGTGTCCCCAGATCCTTCTCCACGCCGAGCAATCGCGCCGCCTGCAGCGTCGCGCTCTGGATGGCCTGAAGCGGTGTCATGCCCGCTTGCACCAGAAGCCGAAATTCCTCGGCGTTCTCTCCGTGCGGGAAGACGCCGGCATCCGTCCCGAAGGCGATGTTCACCCCCGCGCGAATGGCCATTTGAATTGAGCGTCGCGCATACGGTTCGATCTCCAGCGCCTTCTTCGCCGACCACGGCGCCAGCTTCCCGCTTTTGGCGCCAGCGACGACCGACTCGAACGCCATGAGCGTCGGCACGAGATACGTCCCGTGCTCCTTCATCAATCGAATGGCTTCTTCGTCGAGCATGGAGCCGTGCTCGATCGAGGCCACGCCCGCGCGAACGGCCAGTTTGATCCCCTCCGTCCCGTGCGCGTGCGCGGCCACCTTGCGCTCAGCCCATGTGGCCGTTTGCACGATGGCGCGCATCTCTTCCAGCGTGAGTTGGGGGGCGCCAACGGCATCGCCGGCCGAGAGCACGCCTCCGGTGGCGCAAATCTTGATCACATCGGCGCCGTATTTGATCTGATACCGCACGGCCTTGATCGCCTCATCCACGCCGTTGACGATACCGCGTTCGATTCCCGGTTCGGGCCACGCGTCCGGGCGATAGCCGTTCGTATCGCAGTGCCCGCCCGTGATCCCAATCGCGTGCGCCGAAACGTACATGCGAGGACCGGGAATGAGTCCGTTCCGAATGGCGTCCCGCAGCGCGATATCAGCCCATTCATCGGCCCCGACATTGCGCACGGTGGTGAATCCGGCCAGAAGCGTCCGCCGCGCGTTCTTCGCTCCGATGAGCGCCGCATATCCCGGCCATTCGTGCAACCGATGGTCGGAGTAGCCGTAGCTCGGATCGCCCGTCAGGTGCGTGTGCATGTCCATCAATCCGGGCAATACCGTGTGGCGGCTGAGGTCAATCACTTCAGCGCCGGTCGGAATCGCGACGTCGCGCCCGACGGCCTCGATCCGCTCGCCGCGCACGAGGATCACGACGTTCTCCATGACCTGCCCGCTTCTCACATCCACCAATCGGCCGGCCTTCAAAGCGATGGGGCGCGGCGAACGCTCCGAGATCGCGCTCTGCGCGTTCGAGGATCCGGCCGAACCAACGATCGCACAGACGAGAATGAGCGTCAGCAACCCTACCGTTGATCTTCTCATGTGGCGTCCTCCTCAGGTCGTTCGTTCATGCGAGGGCATGGGGGAAGAAATTTTATGTCGGACGCCGGGCGAGTCAAGGGAGCGACCTTTGCACACGCTCTCGGCTCGCCCGAGTCATACCGCCGGGAGGGGGCGCGTCTCCCGCGCTTCAGCTTCTGTGGGGAGAGTGGCGTCTTCGGGGCGGCTCATCTCCGAATGGAGGCGATGCTGATAGGCCGCGCGCACGAAGCTCACAAAGAGTGGATGCGGCTCAAGCGGCTTCGATTTGTATTCGGGGTGGAATTGGCAGCCGAGGAACCAGGGGTGATCGGGCAGCTCGATGATCTCCACGAAACGTCCATCGGGGGATTTGCCGGAGAAGACCATCCCGTGAGCGGCGAAGAGGTCTTCGTATTCGGGATTGAACTCGTAGCGATGACGATGGCGTTCGCTGATCTCCTCTCGCCCATAGATGCGCGCGGCCAGGGTGCCGGGACGCAAGCGACAGGGGTAGGCGCCCAGCCGCATCGTCCCCCCCATCTGCTCCACTCCAAGCAGGTCGCGCAGCTTGTAGAAGATGCGGTGCGGTGTCTCGGGATTAAACTCGGTCCTGTCGGCCTCCTCCAACCCACAGACGTTTCGCGCGAACTCGATGCAGGCGCATTGCATGCCCAGGCAGATGCCGAAGAAGGGCGTTTTGGTGCGCCGCGCGTACGTGATGGCTTTGAGCATGCCGGCGATGCCGCGCTTGCCGAAGCCCCCCGGCACGAGAATCCCATCCACGTCGCGGAGCCGCTCCTCCCAGTGGTCGTCGGCGACCAGATGCTCCGCTTCAATCCAACGGATGTTGACCCGCAGATTGTTCGCCACGCCGCCATGCACGAGTGCCTCGCGGAGGCTCTTGTAGGAGTCCTCCAACTGCACGTACTTGCCGACGATGCCGATGGTCACGCTGTCGGCCGGATGCTTGATCGCTTCGACGAGTCGCACCCAGTCGCGCAAATCGCTCTCGGTGGCCGGGAGTTTCAGCATGCGGAGGATCAGGTCGTCAAGGCCCTGTTTGGCGAATTCCAGGGGGACTTCGTAGATGGACTCCACGTCGAGCGCGGCGATGACCGCTTCTTCCGAGACATTGCAGAAGAGCGCGATCTTCGACTTCACGTCCGGGGGCAGGGGGCGGCTCGTCCGACAGAGCAGGATGTCCGGCTGAATGCCGATGGCGCGCAGCTCCTTGACCGAGTGCTGCGTGGGCTTGGTCTTCAGTTCCCCAGCCGTGCGAATGTAGGGAACGAGCGTCAGGTGCACGAAGATCGCATTCGAGCGCCCGACCTCATTGCCGAGTTGACGGATGGCTTCCAGAAAGGGTTGCGATTCGATATCGCCGACTGTGCCGCCGATCTCCACGATGACCACGTCCACGTCGTCGGAGATCTGCCGGATCGCTCCCTTGATCTCATCGGTGATGTGGGGGATGACCTGCACGGTCTTGCCCAAGAAATCGCCGCGCCGCTCCTTCTCGATGACCGAGAGGTAGATGCGCCCGGTCGTCCAGTTGTTCGCCTGGGTCATGCGAGCGTTGGTGAACCGCTCGTAGTGACCGAGGTCCAGATCAGTCTCCGCGCCATCGTCGGTGACATAGACCTCGCCGTGTTGGAACGGGGACATGGTGCCCGCGTCCACGTTGATGTAAGGATCGAACTTCTGCAGCGTCACGCGCAACCCGCGCGCTTCGAGCAGACGCCCGATCGAAGCCGCCGCGATCCCTTTCCCCAAGCTGGAGACGACCCCACCCGTGACGAAGATGTATTTCGCCATACCGTCTCTCCCCCCTCATTCTACCGAGGGAGGGCGGTCTGTCAAGCATCCCGGGCGCATCGTCTCCACGCCGATCGGACGGACACAGCGTGAGACCGCCACCTCCGCAGGTCTCTGGAGACTCGCGCGCGCATGGACAAGAATAGGAGGGACGATCGCTCTCGCGCCTCACCGTTTGAGAAGACCTGCGTATCGCCTCGCTCGGCGGATCTCGCCCGTGAGGGCTGAAAGCGGTCGCCTTTGGCCGAAAGCCTTATAATACGGCTTGTTTGGAGGAGAACATCAAGGAGGAGGTGAGTCGAATGAGGCGCGCATGGAGCGTTCGATTTCGAAGGGCGATCCGACACGGCGCGTGCGCCGCGGGGATGTTCCTTGTCGGGCTTCCGATGCCGCAGGAGCACGTGCGGCTCCTGCGCGAGAAGACTGAAGCGCGACTGCGGGAGATCGTCGCCAGCGCGCGAGGCGTGATGGGGGTCGTCGTCGTGGATCTGGTGAGCGGTGAGCGCTTCGCCATCAACGAGGATCTCGTCTTCCCGCAGGGGAGCGCCATCAAGATCCCCATCCTCATGGAAGTCTACAAGCAAGCGCATGAAGGGCGATTTCGACTGACGGATCGGCGGCGCCTGGAGAAGGCGCACGTCGTCGGAGGGAGCGGGATCTTGAAGGAGTTCGGCGAGGGGATGTCCGAATTGAGCATCTACGATCTGTGCGTGCTGATGATCGTGTTGAGCGATAACACGGCGACCAACATGCTCATTGATCTGGTCGGGATGGAGAACGTCAACCGGACGATGGCCTCATTAGGGCTCGCGCGGACGCGCCTGCAACGGAAGATGATTGATCCAGCGGCCTCGGCGCGTGGGGAGGAGAATCTCTCGACGCCGGCTGAAGCCGCGCGTCTCATGGAGATCCTCTATCGCGGGGAGTTCATCAATCGCGAGGTCTGCGATCAGATCCTGGCCGTTTTGAAGAAGCCGAAGCGGACGGCTGTAAGCGCGGGCGTACCCTCAGGTGTGCCGATCGCCTCAAAGCCTGGCAGCATTCCCGGAGTGTCAACCGAGTGGGCGATCGTGGACCTGCGCGAGCGGCCCTACATCATCGTCGTGATGGAGACCTACGGGATGGGGGAGGACACGCCGGCGACCTTTCGGGAGATCTCACAAACGGTGTACGACTACTTCTGGCGAGTGGGGAGAGCAACGCGCTACGGGACGTATGTGGACCCCGCGCTCCTGAAGCGATGAGGTGTCCTCCGCGCGCGAGCCTTCGGGTCTCCGGGCCACACGCAGGCGTGCGTTGAAGGGTCAGATCCGGAGGAAAACGCGCTTGCGGTAGAGCAGACCCATCGGCGCGAGCCAGAACGCGACATACGCGAGGGCGAAGAGAAGCGATCCTCTCCAAGGGCCGGCCCACGAGGCGAAGAACGTCTCGTAGATGTATGCCTTCACGCTGATCGCCACTCCATCTGGTCGCGCGATCTTCCAGAGACTCAGTATGCGGGCGACAAGACCCGAGAGCACGAAGACGGTGATGGCGTTCATTCCAAAGATGAGGAAGGGAACAAATGGTCGGCGAATCCCTTTCACCTCGACCATCCAAAAGCACGCGGCGAGACAGAGCCACGCCATTCCGGCGGTGAAGACGGCGTAGGAGCTGGTCCAGAGATTCTTGTTGATCGGGAACCACAGATTCATCACTTGCCCCAGGGCCACACCGACGATCCCAGCGCCGATGAGACCGAGCACCTTCTCTCGCGCCGTCCGGGGCGACGTGAGCCAATGGGCGGTCACGACGCCAAAGAGCGTCGTGCTGATGGCAGGGATCGTGCTCAGGAGTCCCTCCGGATCCCAGGTCGGCCGATACAGGTGGCCGTGGAGGAGCGCGTTGTCCAGATAGGCGGCCAGGTTCCCCTCTTTCTCCAGCACACCGGCGCCGTAGCCGGGAACCGGCACGAGCTTCATCAACAGCCAATACACGGCGAGCAGAGCGACGGCGGTCAGTACTTGGCCCCTCACCTTCGTCTTCAGGGCGATGAGGGCGGCGAAGAAATAACACAAGGCGATCCGCTGCAAAACGCCGGGGATGCGGATCCGGGAGAGGTCGAAATGGGGGAAACCGTTCAAAAACAGGCCGAGGGCGAAAAGGATGAGCGTGCGGCGCGCAATATGCCCCCAGATCGCGCGCCGGGATTCGCCGCGCGCCAGACGCCGTCCGAGGGCCATCGGGATCGCCACACCCATGATGAAGAGGAAGAAGGGGAAGATCAGATCCGTGGGTGTCCATCCGTGCCATTCGGCGTGCGCCAGCGGCGGGTAGACGTAGCTCCAACTACCCGGATTGTTCACCAGGATCATGCCCGCGATCGTCAGGCCGCGAAACACATCGAGGGAGACGAGGCGTTCGACCCGTGGCGAGGTCGCGATGTGATGGGACTCTACGTGCGTCGCGCGAGCCATAGTTTGAGGGCGCCGAGTCGGCGAGATCCCATCGAGCCGATCCCTCTTCTCGACGCCGCATCATCTTAGCCGGAAGCTCGGGGGGCGGTCAAGCGTCCGTGTCCGCCGTGCGTTCGCCGAGGGCGCGTCCTTGGGGCGAGCGGAATTGACGGATGGGGAAAGAGCGGCTAAAATGTCCATCCGAAATGGGTGCCGCTATGGTGTAAGTGGTTAACACGCAGGCCTCTCAAGCCTGAGAGTGCGGGTTCAAGCCCCGCTAGCGGCA
>BEHK01000061.1 GCA_002898775.1 bacterium HR08
GTCTGTGCGCGAGTCATATTTTCATGGCGGGCACCTCCGAGCAGAAGCGGAAATATCTCCCGCCTCTTGTACGCGGTGAACAGCTGGGCGCGTGGGGACTGACCGAAGTGACCAGCGGCAGCGATGCCGCGCACATGCGCACGACGGCCGTGAAGCGAGATGGATTCTGGATCCTCACCGGCGCGAAGAACTTCACGACCAATGGCTCGTGCGCCGATCTCTACGTCCTCTTCGCCGTCACCGATCGCGCGCGGGAGAAGAAGGGCATTTCGGCCTTCATCGTGGAGCGTGGCACGCCCGGTCTTCGCCCCGGACGCAAGGAGAAGAAGCTCGGTATGCGCGCCAGCGACACGGCGCAGGTGCTCCTGGAAGAGTGCCCCGTTCCCGAGGAGAACCTCCTTGGGGAACTGAACATGGGGTTCGTGGACGCCTTGCGCGTACTCGATGGGGGGCGGATCACCATCGCGGCTCTGGCCGTTGGCCTCGCCCAAGGGGCCTACGAGGCCGCCCTTCGATACGCGCGAGAGCGCTGGGCATTTGGCAAGCCCATCGCCGAATTTCAGGCGATCCAGTTCAAGCTCGCCGACATGGCGACGGCGATCGAGGCCGCGCGCCTGCTCACCTACCATGCGGCTGAACGGAAGGCACGCGGACATCGCGTCACCCGGGAAGCTTCGATGGCCAAGCTCTTCGCCTCGGAGATGGCCGTCCGCGTCTGCGAGGAGGCGATTCAGATCTTCGGGGGATATGGCTACATCCGGGAGTATCCGGTGGAGAAGTTCTGGCGGGATGCGAAACTCCTGACCATCGGCGAGGGGACGAGCGAGATTCAACGCCTCATCATCGCGCGCGAGATTTTGCGCAGCGCTTGAGCAGCATCCCCACGAATGAATGGGGCGGGGGCCGAAAGCTCCCCGTCCCCATTCACCAGACGATCGAGAAGCGTCCGCTCACGGCTTGCGCCATCCGCCCGCACGTGTCACGCGCAGTCACCCGGATGCGCGCATTCCCCGTTCGGATACCCCGTGGGACCGTCCAGACGAATTGCGACGCGCTCCCCGAGAGGCTCGCTATCGGCTCCCACGTCGCGCCGTCGTCGCGCGACAGCTCGATGACATGAGCCGCGAGCTGCACATCATCCGAAGAGGTCCAGGAGATCACCACGCGCTCACCGCCCACGAAGGCCGACCCCGTCCCCACGGTCAATCCGCTGATGGTCGGGTTCATGCCGTCAATGGCGAAGAGCTCATCGCTCATGTCCAGCGTGACGTTGCCCGCGTAATCTCTCACCCTCACAGCGATGAGCGCTTGCGTCGTGGACAATCCGGCGCGGATGTTCCAGTCGAAGGATTGTGCTGTCCCCGGCAGCCGCTCCACGATCGGATTGAACCTCGCCCCGCCGTTGGTCGAGAGCAGGATGTCCTGGAACTGAACGGCCGTGTTGTCCGAGACCTCCCAGAGGATTCGGAAGGGCGCCCCGGCGCACAAGATCTCTCCGCCATTGGGACTGAGCACGCGCACAAATGGCGGCTCATTCTCCACGGGCAGGACGGAGAAGTCCGCGTCGCTCGCATCTTGACTCACCTTTCCGGCAATGTCCTGGACGATGACGCGGATACGCCCATTCTGCGTGACGAGCGTCAGCGGCACCTTCCACCGGAAGATCTGCGGATCATCCCCCTCTAGCGTCACAATGTCCGTGTACGTCTGCCCTCCATCCGTCGACAACTGCACCACCTGCCGCACAATGCGCGTGTCGTCCGACGCTCGCCACTGAATCTCAAAGACATCACCCCCTCGGAAGACTTCGCGCCCATTCGGCGACACCACCCGCACTACCGGCGCCTGTGAATCAATGATGAAGTCCCCATCACTTTGGTCGAACGCTCGGCGCCCTTGCGCGTTCTGCACCGTCACGCGAATGCGCCCGCGCATGGTCGAGACCGTCGTTGGGACCGTCCACTCGAAAGCGCGAACGTCAGCCGCCAATCCCGTGGCGACTGTGATCGGGAACGTTGCGCCTCCATCGAGCGAGAGGGCGATCTCCTGCGTGGCGACACCACCTCCGGCTTCCCACTGGATGGTGAACGTGCTCCCGCCGAGCAGGATCTCACCGCCATTTGGCCGAAGGACGCGCACGCTGAGGATCCCCTCGCCGATGATGAAGTTCTCGGCGAATTCCGAGGTATCGTCGCGAAAGTCGGTGGCCGTGCACGTGATCGGCTCACCGCGCGATCGGCCCGAGAGCGTGAGGGAGAAATCCCCGCGATCGTCGGCGCGCGTGCTGCCGAGAAAGACTCTCCCCTCACCGCGTCCCGAAGGATCGGGATCGGCTAAATAGACCTCGATGACGGCCCCCGCAGGAGCGGGCGCCGGGAACGTTCCTCTCACCGTCACCGTGCCGTCGCCGTTCTCCGTGACCGCTGTGATCTGAGGGACGACCCCTTGTCCCCCCCGATCAATGCCCAAGCCCTCGTTCTGGAAGAAGGAATTCTGGGAGAGGCGATTTCCGCTCCCCGAACCGAGGATGCGCACGCCAGCCCCGCGATTATAGGCGATCACGTTTCGAAGCACGGCATTTCGGGAGGCAGAACCTTCCGTGGAGAAGATCAACACGCCACTCCCACCGTTAGGCAACGGAATCGTTCCCCCCGCATCCGTTCCGATGGCATTCCCCACGAGGCGATTATCCACGGCATTGAGCAGCCGCACCCCCTCGCCGGCATTGCCGCCGATGACGTTGCGCGCGATGCTGTCCTCGCCTCCAATCTGATGATTCCCTCCGCCATTGACCGTGATCCCATCCCCGCCATTGCCGAGCGCCGCCTGCCCAGCCGCGTTCACGCCGATGCGATTCCCGAAGATCTGCGTCCCCGGCGAACTCGGCGCGATGAAGATCCCGCTCCCGCGATTTCCGGAGATGACGTTGCCCGCCCCTTCGACGACGCCACCGATGAGATTATTCGGCGAATTGAGATCCACCTGAATGCCCGCCCCCCCGTTACCGAGCGCTTGACGTCCCTCGGCATCCACACCGATAGAGTTCCCCTGAACCTTATTGGCCGAGCTGCGGAGGAGCATCACCCCATGCCCATCGTTCCCGGCGATTATATTTCGCGCCGAGGAAGAGACGCCGCCGATCTGCGCGTTGATGACCTCCACCAGAGCGATCCCGTCTCCGCCGTTCTTCACGGCCGATGCGCCGCGCGCGTCCACACCGATGAAATTCCCCTGAATGCGCAATCCGGTGCTCCCGCGCGCTTGGAGGCCGTGACGGAGATTCCCCGAGATCACGTTTCCGGCTCCGCTCGCCGTTCCGCCCACGGTCACGTTATCGGCTCCGGCAATGAAGAGACCACTGCCGCCATTGGGCAGAGGCGTCCGCCCATCAGCCGCGACGCCGATGTAGTTCCCCACGACTTGCGTATTCCGAGCGAGTCCCCGCACTTCGAGCCCATCACCGCCATTGCCGGAGATGACGTTCCGATCGGTCGCCGCCGTCCCCCCAATGAGCGTATTGCTCACCCCATCGCCGAAGAGCTGAATACCGGCCAGTCCGTTGCCCCACGCTCGTTGTCCAGAGGCATCCGTGCCGATATAACAGCCGGCGATGATGTTCCCCGTGACCGGCGCGTCACTGCCGACGATCCGCACCCCATAACCGCCGAATCGGCTGATGACCAACCCGCGCACGACGTTCAGGCTCGACGCGATCGTCACCCCATCCACACTCCCCGCTTCCGAGCCATCCAGGACAATGAGCGGTGTGCCTGCGAACCCTCGTTGCGTCGTCCCATCAATGGTCGTCCCCCCATCGGTGAGCGGCGGAAGAGGGCCAAGCTGCGCGCTCACGCGGATGACGAACATCCCTCCGGATTTCTCCGCCTCCGGCAGATCGAAGCCGATCACATCCGGAGCCTTCTCTCGCCCGGACGGGACATCGGAATTCGGCGGATTCCCATTGGCCGCCAGGATCGCCTCGCGCAAGCTCACACGCCCATCTTGTCGGACCTCATCGGCGGTGGTCGTGACGACGATCGTCGGCGGCGCATTGAGGGCAATGGCGACGGTCGCTCCGCTTTGCTTGGCGACGACCAGATCATCAAGGGCCACGTGGCGGAATCGCCCGGCGACGACCGCGACCGGGGGACCGTCCACATCATAACTCACGGAACGATCGAAGGTCCCACGAGCGTTCCCCAACAAGACCGCGATGCGATTGCTCCCGCGATCAACGACGGCCAGATCGGGATACCCATCGTTATTCAGATTCGCGATCGCGAGCGGCCCCGGCTGCGTCCCCGCGTGAAAGCTCACGGGAGAGGAGAAGGATCGGTTCCCTGTGCCGCGCAGCACGAAGACGCCGCCACCGGCAGCATCCGTCACCGCGATGTCCATCCGCGCATCCTGATCGAAGTCGCCTACAGCCAAACCTTCCGGAGCAACGCCGACCGACAGCAGCTGCGGATAGGCGAACTTCTCCTCACCCATTCCGTAGAGGACAGCCACTCCAGGCGTCTTCCCGCGATAGAGCACGATCGCGTCCACTCGCCCATCAGCATCCATGTCCGCTACCCGAATATCCCCCAGCGCGAAGACCGAGCCGTCCGCATTGAGCGAGAAGAACCGCGAGGGCTGGACTCCCCCTCGCCCATCATTGAGCAGCAGGCCCAAAACAGGAGAATCCGAAGAAGAGGCCAAAAGGTCCGGCACTCCGTCACCATTGAAATCCCCCGAAGCGAGCCCCCTCACCGCCAGACCAAGATGCACATCTTCCGCCCATTGTAGCGTCCCGCGGCCCGTCCCCAGATAGATCGAAACCTCCAACTGATCCGCATATCCGACGGCGACATCCGGGAGACCATCCTGGTTGAAGTCCTCGACCAATAGCGCCGACGGCTCTTGCCCGGTCAGTGGCATCCGCAGCGGGGCCGTGAAATCCCCTCGCCCGTTTCCGAATCGAAGCACCAACTCTCCTCCGCCCACGCGGGCATAACTGATGAGCAGGTCCTGAGAGCCATCGCCATTGAAGTCACCACGAGCCAGTCCGGTCGGCCATGACGCTCCGAAGCGTCCGCCTCCGCCCGGAGGACCCTCGGGAAGATTCCGCCCGTTCTGCACCGTCAACTCCGGCCCTCCGCGCCCTTGAGCGAGGATGCCGATGTGACTTGGCCATCCCTCTCGAGATTGGGACGACGCCCCAGTATGGACGATGAGAGCGGAGAAGAGCACAAAGAGGGCGAGAATCACAACTCCGAGGGATCGAATCCGCCACGAGCCGACCGCGCGCATGTTTCCCTCCTCCTCATCCGATTTGAAACACCATGCAACGCGGTTCTGATTCTAAAGATGGCCTGCACCTCTGTCAAGCTCTCGCTTGCGCCGCGGGACCACGAGCGCCGAAAGAGGCCTTTGAGGCGGAGAGTATAAAAACGCCGGGTCCGGCCGGCTCGGGCGAGCCGGCACAGGAACCCGGCGTCCGGCATGCGATTATTCGTGACCGCTCTCGAACTCGAGCGCTTCAAGCTGCCCAGCGAAGGTCAGCCGCGTGAGGACGGGTTGCGGCCCCGTCCGCCGATATGTGATCGAATCGGTCGTTGCCTTCTGCGTCAAGCGCACGAGCTTATAGGGCACCTGCGCGACCGTCTTCCCCCCTCTCATGAACGTCGCCTGTCCCTCCACACCCGGTTGATAGACGACCGTGTACGTCCCCTTCTTGAGCAGTTGACCGCCGACGAGGACATCCTCCGTGAACGTGACCTGACGACGCTGCTCCTTCTGGGCAGCCCAGGCGACCGCTCCGAGAGCGATCGTGATGATCGCCAAAAGGCTCAGCGTTCGCCTCATCATCGTCCCACCTCCTCCTCACAAGAGTCTCCGTTGTTCGGCCAACAGGTCATGAAGCAAATCCCGTACCGGATGGAGCCCCTCGCCCTTCGTTCCAAAACGACGCCGTCTCCGAGACGTTTCGCTCGGAGCCGAATCTCCGCGTCCTCCGGCGCTGTGGCGAACCTGTGGGTCCCTCTGTGGCGAAGATGTCACGCTTCGAGGAGGTGCAGGGCTTCCTCATAGAGTTCCGACCAGTAGGACATGCGCTCGACCACACGCAACTGCCGGTACAGTTCGGGGTTTTCGAGCAAGCGGGCAGCTCCGAGGACCACCGCCTCGATGGGACGCTCGGCGCGAATGACGGTCAATTGCAACTGGTCGCTGAGCCAGTGATCCAGCCCGTGCAGGAGCGATCCCCCTCCACTCAACACGATTCCACTCTGGCACACATCGTGCGCGGCATCCGGCGGCGCTTGTTCCAGGACCCGTTGGATGCCATCCCGGATGGCGCGCAGAACCGGCTCGAGCGCTTGAGCGACCTCACGACTCTGAAGCGGAATGCCTTCGGCCCCCCCTCCCAGGACTGACTTCCCATAGACCGTGACCGCGCGACCGTTTCCCTCCGGCAGGGCCGAACCGATCTCGATCTTGACCCACTCGGCCGTCCGCTCGCCGATCACGAGATCGTAATGCTTCTGCAGGTACTCGCGGATCACGTCGGTCATATTATTCCCGGCGACCGGAAGGGTCTCAGAAGCGATCAGGCCATACCGGGAAGCGATACAGATTGTCGTCGTTCCTCCCCCGATGTCCACGACCATGCGCGCCGATCCATCGGGAGCGATCGCATCGGCCCCGAAAGCCGCCGCCAACCCTTCCTCGACCAGGTCCACACGATGGGCGCCGGCCTCGCGCGCGGCTTCGATCAAGGCATTGCGCTCGGCATCGGTGGCCGATCCGGGGATCGTCGCCATCAGGTGAATCCGACGGAGGCGGTTCCGGCAAATGGGCTCCAGGAAGTGCTTCAGCATGCGCTCGGCCAAATCCAGATCGGCGATCGTTCCGTGACGCAGCGGGCGATGAATCTCCACGTCGTAGGGCTCTCGTCCGAGCATCTCCAAGGCGCTGCGTCCGATGGCGATGATCTCCCCGGTGAAACGATTCACGGCGACGGCCGAAGGTTCATGCAGGACCAGACCCCGTCGTGAGGAGTAGATGAGGGTCGTGACCGTCCCCAGATCCACGGCCACGCGATCCACAAAGAGGCGGCGGAAGACACCCATATTCGCTCTCCTCCCGGGTCCTCCCGCGAGGACCCTACGAACATTTGGATGCAAGCGGTGTGCCAAAAGCCGCCTCCGGCTTCCGCCGGCACATAGCCCCTGAGTCTTCGGGGGAACGCGCGCGAACGAGCACCCGGGATACCCACTCTTCGATCACCCCCTTCGACTTCCGCCTCTCAAATGCAGCGTGGCGAGTTGGCGCTTGTTGTCCTGACCACCCTGCCACAACGGGCACATCACAATGAGCGGCCCCGCGAAATCTCGCCGGAGCCTCCCTTCATCCACATCGGGAGACGGCTTGCGGGACGGCACGCCGTTTGCTTAGCTTCATGGCGGAAGCCCTCACGAAGTGCCGCGCATTTCGTGAGCGAGCGGAGCGAGGTTTCACAAGAGGAGGGTGAGAATTTCATGAAGGAGGCGGACGCGATGATGCGCATTCGACGTAGCGATCCATTCCGCGAGCTGATGAACCTGCAAGAGGAGATCAATCGGCTCTTTCGCGAAGTCTTCCGCACGCGCCCGGAGGAAGAAGTGGCCGGAGGCTGGACTCCCGCCGTGGACATCTATGAGAACACTGAGGGCATGGAACTCCTCTTCGATCTGCCGGGCATCAACAAGGATGAGATTCAGGTGAGCGTGGAGAAGAACGTCCTGACCGTGAGCGGAGAGCGCCACTTGGAGCATGAGGATCGGCCCGAGAGCTACCATCGCGTGGAGCGCCCCTATGGGCGCTTCAGTCGCAGCTTCACGCTCTCGCCCAATATGGATATTGAGAACATCAACGCCGAATATCGCGATGGCGTGCTGCGGATCGTGATCCCCAAGAAGCCGGAAGCCAAACCGCGGCAGGTGGAGATCAAAGTGCGGTGAGCGGGCCGAACGTCTCGGTCCGAGAGCTCGACGTCGGGAGAGGCGCTCATGATCGAGCGAGAGGAGAGGCCTTCGGCGGAGCGCCAATGGGAACTCGCCCCGAGGCATCCCGGGGAGTCCGCGCACGGCTCCGCGGAGCTGATGCATCTGACGGCCGAGGTCGAACAGCTTCGAAGAGAACTGGCGGCCGAGCACCGGCGCTATTTGCGGGCGCTGGCCGACTTCGATAATTATCGCAAGCGCATCGAGCGCGAATTGAGCGAGCGCGTGCGCGAGGGGGTGCGCAAGGTCCTGCTGGAGATCTTGCAGGTGCTGGATGCCTTCGAGCAGGTCCTGGGCCTGCAGCGGGAGCGCGCGCGAATGGAGCCCACGGAGTCGGCGACCAACGAAGCGCTGCATCTCATTCATCGCCAGCTCGTGCGCCTGCTGGACGCCTGCGGCGTTCACCCCTATGAGAGCCTCGGCCGAAAGTTCGATCCCGCACTGCATGAAGCGGTGGAAGCCGTCCCCAGTCGCGAGCACGAGGAGCAGACGATCGTGCGCGAAGTCCGAAAGGGGTATCGGTGGGGGGATCATATCCTGCGTCCGGCGCGCGTCGTGGTGACGGTCGCCGACACCGCGGCGCACGAGCGCGCCGAATCGGCCGACTCGCCGTGAGCGCGCGGGGGCATCACCAGCGCCACCGAGCTCACAGCACGCGCGCATCGAACGGCTCCGGGAGCAAGTCCCGAAGCGGGCGCACGCGCATCTGGCCCTGGAGGTTGGCCACGATGACGATGAGATCCGGCGCGAACTCCCACAGCACCTGGCGACAGGCGCCGCAGGGGGAGACCAGGACCTCCGTATCAGCGACGACGGCGAGGCGGTGAAACGCGCGCGCGCCTTCGGAAACCGCCTTGAAGAGCGCGACGCGCTCGGCGCAGATGGCCAACCCGTAGCTCGCATTCTCGACGTTGCATCCGGTGAAGACGCGCCCATCGGCCGTGAGCACGGCCGCGCCCACGGCGAATTCCGAATATGGCGCATAGGCGAGGGCGCGCGCGGCCGTCGCGCGCTCGATCAACTCGGCATCCGTCATCGTGCGGCTCCCTCCACTCGCTCGACCTCGGCTAAATACGCCTTGATCTTCTCAATGATGAGGTCAATGCCCACCACGTTATACCCCCCCTCGGGGATGATGATGTCCGCATACCGCTTGCTCGGCTCGACGAATTCCAGATGCATCGGGCGCACGGTCTCCAGATACTGCGCGATCACGGATTCGACCGTCCGGCCGCGCTCGGAGATGTCGCGAATGAGGCGACGAATGAAGCGAATGTCGTCGGCCGTGTCCACGAAGATCTTCAAATCCATGAGCGCGCGCAGTCGCGGATTCTCGAAGACGAGGATGCCCTCGACGAGGATGATCGGCCGAGGCTCGACGCGCCGAGTCTCCGGCTGGCGCGTGTGCGTCGTGAAGTCGTAGACCGGTTGTTCGATGGCCCGCCCCGCCCGCAACTCCTCGATGTGCTGGATGAGCAGGTCCGTGTCAATGGCATCGGGATGATCGAAATTGAGCGTATGGCGCACCTCCAGGGGCACATGGCTCAAGTCCTTGTAGTACGCATCCTGCTGGAGATAGACGACGCGATCCGCGCCGACGGCCTCCAGGATCTTCCGGGCGACGGTCGTCTTGCCCGATCCGGTCCCCCCGCAGATGCCGATGATCATGACGCGCGATGGCGGACGGCGGACGTCGGTCATACGGATCCTTCTCCGCGGCTCTCTGAACTGCCGTGGGCGCGCATGCGCGGGATGAGCCGAGCGAGCCACTCGGCGAGGATCTCGGCTGCGCGCGCCGCCGCCTCCAGCACGTCCTCATGACGGAGCGGGCGGTCCGCGATGCCGGCGGCCATATTGGCGATCACGGAGATGCCGAGCACCTCCATCCCCATGTGTCGCGCCACGATCGCTTCGGGGACCGTGGACATCCCGACCGCATCCGCACCCAACTGCCGCAGCATACGGACTTCGGCCGGCGTCTCATAGCTCGGCCCGCTCACGGCCGCATAGACCCCCTCCTCCGGCGTCAAGCCCATCTCGCGCGCCACCTCGCGCGCGAGCGCTCGAAGCCGCGGGGAATAGACGGCCGTCATATCGGGGAAACGCGGCCCAAAGCGCTCCTCGTTCGGCCCGCGCAGTGGATTCACCCCCATCAGGTTGAGATGATCGGCGATGAGCATGAGCGAGCCCGGGCGCAGTCGAAGATTGATCCCCCCGGCCGCGTTCGTCACAATCAGCTCCCGCACGCCGAGCGCGCCCAGCACGCGGACGGGGAACGTCACCTCCTCCATTGAGTATCCCTCGTAGTAGTGAAATCGTCCCTGCAAGACGGCGACCGCCGTTGCGCCCAGCCGACCGAGCCAGAGGCGCCCGGTATGTCCCACGACCGTGACCGGCGGGAAATGCGGGATGTCCCCATAATCGAGCACGAGAACGTCGGCGAGCCTGTCCGCGACGGCGCCCAGCCCCGAACCCAGCACCAGGCCGACCTCCGGCGAGAGGGCGCTTCGAGCCCGAAGGAAGTGCACCGCTTCCTGAACGCGTTCGTAGAGCGACAGCGTCATCCGCCCCTCTTGAATGCTTCCGCGTGCTCTCTCGCTGCTCATGCTAGACGATCGTGGCTCGCCCGGTCAACTGATCACCCCGGCGATTGTCCCCGTCAGGCACGTCGTCAGAAAGCCGCCGATCATCGCCCGCAGGCCCAGCTCGGCGAGATCGCCCCGCCGATTGGGCGCGATCCCGCCGATCCCGCCGATCTGGATGCCGATGGAGGCGAAGTTCGCGAATCCGCAGAGGGCGTAGGTGGCGATCATCACCGAACGCGGATGCAGCTCCGACTGAATCCGCGCCAATTCCGCATAGGCGACGAACTCGTTGAGGATGAGCTTCTGCCCGAGCAGGTTCCCCACCGCCGTGATGTCCGCCATGGGCACGCCCATGACCAGCGCCAATGGGGCGAAGATCCGCCCGAGCACCCATTGCAGATTCGGCGGAACGAAGCTCACCCGAGCGTGCAGAAAGCCGAGGATCGCGTTCACCAGAGCGATCAAGGCGATGAAGGCGATGAGCATGGCGGCGACGTTGATGGCCAAGCGCGCGCCGTCGCTGGCTCCCCGCGCCGCGGCCTCAATGACGTTGCGATCCTCAGTCTTCACGTCAATGCGCACCACGCCGCGCGTGAGCGGTTCCTCCTTCTCCGGGATCAAGATCTTCGCCATCATGATCGCCCCCGGTGCCGCCATGACGCTCCCCGTCAGCAGATAGACGGGATTGATCCCCATCCCGATGTAAGCGGCCATGACGCCGCCGGCGATCGTCGCCATCCCCCCGAGCATCAGGCATAACAGCTCCGAACGCGTCATCGAAGGGACATACGGAGCGATGATCAACGGCGCCTCCGTCTGTCCCATGAAGACGTTGGCCGCGGCGGCCAAGCTCTCGGCCCCGCTCACCCTCATCGTCCAGGCCATGAACCTGGCCATACCGAGCACGATCCGCTGCATGATGCCGAGATAGTAGAGGATCGAGAAGAACGACGAGACGAAGATGATCGTCGGCAGCACGCGAAAGGCGAAGATGATGCCCAGGCTCTCTCCGGCCAGGGGGCCGAAGACGAACGTCGCGCCTTCGACGGCGAAGGCCAGAAGCCGCCGGATCAGATCACCGAGCCGATCGAAGAACCACCGCCCCGGAGCGGTTCGGAGGATCAGCAGCGCCAGCGCGATTTGCAGCCCCATCCCCCAGAGGAGAATCCGCGCGCTCACCTCGCGCGGGCTGTTCGAGAGGAGGAAGGCGATCCCCAGGATGACGAGAACGCCGATCAAGCCGAGCGCTCGCGTGGTCCAGGGAACGGCGACCTGGCGCGCGCGATCGCGCAGAGCACGCGATGACTGTGCGCTCGCGCTCACGGCTCGCGATGGCTCGCGCGCAGACCATGCCTGCGCAAGAGACGGCCTCGGGAACGAAGGCTCGCGTCCGGGCTCCCCCGTGACGGTGAGGGCGAGCCCCCCTGCGGCAGCGAGCAACGCGATGAGAATGAGCCCTATCTTGAGCCGAAACATCCGATCGGTATTCATCCCCCCTCCTCGGAGTGTGGAGATCTGCTTCCAGATGGCGTCAGACCTGGGCGGGATGAGAGGCCGGCGAGGCGAATCCTCATAAGACGGCTTTGATCAACGGATCAGAGGGCGGCGCGGAATCGCCCAGAACGAATGCAGCGCGAACCTGTTCCAGAGCCCGGCCAAGTCGCTCCGGATCATTGTACCAGAGCGTGCAGAGCGCTTCGCCCCGCGCCACGCGCTCGCCCACCTTCTTGTGAACGATGAGACCGACGGCGTGATCAAGGGGTGAGTGAAGGGTCTCGCGTCCGGCGCCCAGCAGCATCGTCGCCAGACCGAGCCGCTCAGCATGGGCCTCGATCACCACGCCTTCGGTCTCCGCGACATAATCCCAGCGGAATCGCGCCTGCGGCAAGCGGGCGTAATCGTCCACGACGCGCGGATCTCCTCCTTGAGCTTCGATGATCTGTCGAAACTTCTCCACGGCGGCCCCACTCTGCAAGAGGCGCTCGGCGGTTCGCCGGGCGTCCTCCAGATCCCCGGCGCGATCGCCCATAAGGAGCATGTGCGCGGCCAGCTCCAGGGAGAGCGCGCGCAGGTCCTCCGGGCCCCGCCCCTTTAACGTCTCCAGGCTCTCGATCACCTCCAGGGCATTACCGATGGCGCGCCCGAGCGGTTGGCTCATATCCGTCAGCAGCGCGCGCACGCGCTTGCCCAGGCGTCGCCCGACGTCCACCAAGCGCTCGGCCAGATCGCGCGCCTCCGCCTCAGTCTTCATGAACGCCCCCTTCCCCACTTTGACGTCGAGCACGAGCGCATCAATCCCCTCGGCGATCTTCTTGCTCATGATGCTGGCGACGATCAACGGGATGCACTCCACCGTCGCCGTGACATCGCGCAGGGCATAGAGCTTGCGATCGGCCGGGACGATCTCCTCGCTCTGTCCGACGAGCACGGCGCCCACGCGTTCGACCAGGTGGCGTATCGTCTCCAGAGGAAGCTGCACGCGAAATCCCGGGATGGATTCCAGCTTATCCAGGGTCCCGCCCGTATGCGCCAGACCACGACCGGAGATCATCGGCACGCGCACGCCGGCCGCGGCCACTATCGGCGTCAGAACGAGCGAGGTCTTATCGCCCACGCCGCCGGTGCTGTGCTTGTCCACTTTCGCCTCCGGCAGATGCGACAGATCCAGCGTCCGCCCCGAACGCACCATCTCCGTCGTCAGCGCCAGCGTCTCCTCCGGCGTCATGCCGCGCCACACGGTCGCCATCAAGAAGGCCGCCATCTGATAGTCGGGGATCTCCCCGCGCGTGTAGCCACGAATGAGGAACGCGATCTCCTCGGGCGTGAGCGCCTGTCCGTCTCGCTTCTTTCGGATGAGATCCACGGCGCGCATGGGTTCCTCTCACGTCCGGGCGCGGCGCAGCAGGCACACGGCATAGGCGGCGATAGCTTCCCCACGACCGATCGCCCCCACGCCCTCGTTGGTCTTCGCCTTGATGCTGACCCGATCCGACGAGATGCGCAGCAGCTCGGCCACGCGCTCGCGCATCGCTCCAAGCAGCGGAGCGAGCCGAGGCGCTTCGGCCACGATCGTCACATCCACGTTCTCGATCTCGAATCCGCGACGGGTGATCTCCGCGAGAACAGCCTCCAGGAGGCGCGCGCTGCTGATGCCCGCAGAGCGCGGATCCGTATCCGGAAAATGTCGCCCCAGATCGCCGAGAGCCGCGGCCCCTAAGAGCGCATCGCAGATGCTATGAAGGACGACGTCGGCATCGGAATGTCCCGCCAATCCCTTGGCGAAGGGGATCTCGATCCCTCCGAGGACGAGCCGTCGCCCTTCGACCAGGCGATGGAGGTCGTACCCCATGCCCACACGCTCGCTCATCTCTCCCCCCTCGCGCGCAATAGCGCTTCGGCCACGAGCAGGTCTTCGGGCCAGGTGATCTTCAGATTGCGCACCGATCCCTCGACGATGACGACCGGCCATCCGCAGCGTTCGACGAGCGCAGCGTCATCGGTCGCCACGATCCCCTCCCGCATGGCGCGCTCATACGCCTCCCGGAGGATCGTCGCGCGGAACGCTTGCGGCGTTTGCGCCAAATAGAGGCGACCACGATCCAGGGTGCTGACGATGCGTTCACCCTCAACCTCCTTGACCGTCTCAGCGAGCGGGACGGCCAGAATGGCCGCTCCCTTCTCCCGCGCGCGCGCGATGACGCGCGCGATCTCCTCGGGGGTGACGAAGGGGCGAACCCCATCATGGATGAGGAGGATGTCCGCGACACCGCGCGGGATCGCCTGCAAGGCGCGGAAGACCGAATGCGTCCGTTCAGGTCCGCCCGCGATCACGGCCTCGAGCTTCGTCAATGAACCGAGCATCTCCTCGGCGCGCGCCCGCAGCTCCTCCGGCACGACGACCACCAGGCGATGCACGTCCGCGCACGCCTCAAACGGTCGCACCGCGCGAAGCAGAATCGGCTCCCCGAGCACCGAGAGGAAGGCCTTCGGGACCTCCGCGCCCATTCTCCGCCCTCGCCCCGCGGCGACAATGATGGCGACGGTGATCTGACTCACGCCCGCCTCGATCCCGCTTCGGAGACGCTCAAGATTCCTCCGTCGCGTGCGAGGACCGCGACCCTCGCGTCGAACGCGTGTCCTCGACGTAGCGCCCGAAGATCATCTTCCCGGCCGTCGTCTGCAAGACGCTGGTCACGGTCGCCTCGATGGTCCTGCCGATCATCTTCCGCGCGTTATCTACGACGACCATCGTCCCATCGTCCAGATAGGCGACACCTTGATTGGCCTCCTTCCCCTCCTTGAGGATGAAGACGCGCATCGTCTCGCCGGGCAAGACC
>BEHK01000062.1 GCA_002898775.1 bacterium HR08
CCAAAGACCGACGGCCACCCATAATTCCGTCCGGGCTCGATCACGTTCACCTCATCGTGACAACAATGAGGCGGAACCCCCGAAGGCCCATGCTCCGTGCTGAAGAGCGCGCCGGTGACGGGATGCCACGCCAAGCCCTGCGGATTCCGATGCCCATAGCTCCACACAGGAGAGTTGGGGAATGGGTTATCCGTCGGGATCGAACCATCGGGATTGAGGCGCAGGATCTTTCCAGCCAGCGACGCGAGGTCTTGCGCCGAGGCCGGAACGTTCGCATCTCCAGTGGTGACGTAGAGCTTCCCATCCGGGCCGAACTTGATGCGCCCGCCATTATGGATCATGCTCCCAGGGATGCGGTCGAAGATGATGGTGAGTCCTTCCCCCCGCTCCCCCCGATCCGTGAGCCGCGCGATGCGATTCCAGAGGCGCCCCCCCTCCCGATACGTGTAATAGACGTAGACGAATCCGTTCTCCGCGAAGTTCGGGTCCAGGGCGAGTCCGAGCAGTCCGCCCTCCCCCTCATGAGCGACCGAGATGCGCGCCCACGGCTCCGGCTGCAGCATCCCCTCGCGAATCACCCGAATGCGTCCGGGTCGTTCCGTCAAGAAGATGCGCCCATCGGGCGCGAAATCTATGGCCCAGGGGATCTGCAGATCGCGCGCCACGACTTCCACGCGGACATCCCCGGGCGGCGTGCTCTCCGGCTTCACGCACCCGGAGGACGGAGGTAACGCGCCGAGGGTCGAGAAGGCGAGGAAGCCCGCGCACCACTTCCCCCACGATGTCCTCCCCACTCGCTTCATCACCGCATGACCTCCAGCTTCGTCACTTCTCCCGTGAGGATCGCTTCGACGCCCCCCGCCTCGGTCTCCACAAGCAACGCCCCGGCGGGAGTGAGCCCACAGGTTCGCCCCTGCACGCGACGGCCGCCGCAGAGCACGTTCACCCATTGGCCGCGCACGTAGCTGGAGAGCGCCATATAGCGCTCGAGGACGCGCGCCTCCCCCGTCGTCCTCCATACCTCATACCACTGCTGCAATCGCGCGAAGAAGCGACGTCGAAAGCCCTCCGGATCATAGATCATCCCGGTCTCCCGACGTACCGACGTCGCCACGTCGGCGATCTCCTCCGGAAAGCTCACCTGATTGATATTGACCCCGACGCCGAGGATAATGTAGCGCACGCGATCCTCGTCAGCCTCCAACTCCATGAGGATGCCGGCGACTTTCCGCCCGCCGATCATCACATCGTTCGGCCACTTGATATCGGCGGCGACGCCGTACTCCTCCCGCAGCGTCTCGGCGAGCGCGACGGCAGCGATCAGACTCAACACGGGCGCGCGCGAGGGGGGAACCGGAGGACGCAGGATGATCGAATGATACAACCCCTCCCCCTTCGGGGAATGCCAACGCCGCGCGTATCGCCCTCGCCCTGCCGTTTGCTCAGCGGCCACTACCGTCGTCCCTTCCTCGGCCCCCGCTTCGGCCAATTCGCGCGCCACGTCATTCGTGGAGGTGACGGAATCGTACCGATAGACGATCTCTCTCAACATACCCCCAGCGCCTCACAATGGTGCCATCTCGCCTTTGGCGTCGTCAAGCTGGGGACTCTCGAAAGTAACCCTCGAGGAGATAACGGCTGCTCCATTTGAATCCGCCTGATCCCATCATTTATACTCGGGTGGGGTGAGTATCGCAGAGCGAACGGGGCGCCGGAGCGTGTGTGCGTCGGAGATTCCTCTTCTCTCCTCGCCGGAGTATCGCGAAGCGGTTCAGCGCGTCCTTCGCCGCGTCCTCATCCTGAACCTCGCGGTCGTCGTGGGCAAGCTCCTCATCGGTTGGCGCGCGCACTCGCTCAGCCTCATGAGCGACGCCGCGCATTCCTCCGTGGACGCGATGAACAACATCATCGGTCTGACCGTCATCCGCTACGCCACGGCCGCTCCTGACGCCGGCCATCCTTACGGGCATCGGAAGATCGAATCATTGGCCGCGTTCGTCCTCGGGGGCGTGCTCCTGGCCACGTGCGTCGAGATCGTGAGCCGCGCGATCCACCGCGTGCGCGATCCTTCGTTGATCCGCATCCGCGTCGAATGGTCCACCATCGCCGTCTTGATCGCCACGATCCTCATCAACCTCTTCGTCTTCACCTACGAGCGGAGAAAAGGGCGCGAGCTGAGAAGCCCGTTTCTCTTGGCCGACTCGCTGCACACGTGGAGCGATATCCTGGTGAGCGGATCGCTCCTGATCGGCCTCCTCTTCATCTGGTGGAAGCTCCCGATCCTGGATCCGCTGCTGGCCCTTGCGATCTCGGCCGCGATCGCGGCCAGTGGATGGCAGATCTTCGCGCGCACCGTGCCCATCCTCATTGATGCTGCCCCCGTCTCCGCTGAGCGCATCGAGGCGATCGTTCGAGCAGTGCCCGGCGTCGAACGGGTCCGCGAGGTGCGATCGCGCAGCGACGGCGAGCGTATCTTCCTGGAGCTGACGCTCGTGCTCACCCCCGAGGACGTGCGCACCGCTCACGCCATCACGGAGCAGATCGAGAAGAAGCTTCGCGAGGGTCTCGGCCCTTGCCACGTGGTGATCCACGTGGAACCCTCATAGCCATACGGAGGGGTCAGTGCGCGTGAGGAGATAAAACCCCCGCCCCTCGTCCTCAACGCGGAAGAACTCCTCGGCGATATACCCGGCTGCGAACGCGCGGAGAAACGCGCGCTGCACGCTCTGGCGCCAGCGGCGCGCCGTCTCCAGATCGCGCCGTTTCAAGGCGTTGATGTCCAGCGGGATCTCCACCAGGAACGGAGCCCCGCTGAGCACAGCCTCCAGCTCCCGCTCAACGGGCGCCCCCGAAGGTGCGGCAGCCGGATTCACGATCGGCCACTGCCGCCACAACTCCGGCGGCTGCGCGCGCGCGCCGCGCTCCACGCGTTCCAACCGCTCGACCACGCGCGCGCTCGCGATCGGCCAAGTGACCCAGAGCCGATCCGTCCCCAATCCCTGATGGAGGACGCTGGAGCTGGCCTCCCCGTAGAAATCCACCTCGTACCGATCGGCGTAGACGCCGAGCTTGGCGAAATTGAAATGGGCATTGCGCGCCTGCAGCGGATCGAACGTCCACGTGATCCGCCGAATCCCGCGCGCGAGCGCGCGCTCCCGCTGCGCCCGCTTGAGGAGGAAGCCGACGTTGTGTCCCTGATACTCCGGCCGCACGGCCAGCATGTGCGAATGCACCGTGAGCCGTCCATGCTCTAAGCCGATGAAGCCATAGACGAACCCGACCATACGCTCCCCCTCGAAGGCTCCGAGGAGGATGCCGCCCACTTCTTGCGCCGCGCGCAAATGAGTGCTGGGCACGATGTCCAGGTCCGCGAAGCCCCACACGTCCCGCTGCAACTGCTCCACGGCTCGCAGTTCGGCCAAGCCCTGCACCTCTCGAATCACAATCGCCATTGTCCTTCACGCCTTCGGATGCGACCGATCGTAGACCTCGATCAGCTTATCCATCGAGACGTGGGTGTAAATCTGCGTCGTCGTCAATCGAGCATGCCCGAGCAGCTCCTGAATGGCCCGCAGATCGGCGCCCGCATTCAACAGATGCGTGGCGCAGGAGTGGCGCAGGCTGTGCGGGCTGATCTTCGGCGGGATATCGGCGCACATCTTCGCATACCGCGCGATGATCCGCCCGACGCTCCGCGTCGTCAGGCGCGTCCCTTGATAGTTCAGGAAGAGCGCGCGCGGATCGCGCTCTTCCTCCGACGCCTGCAGCAAGAGTTGGCCCCGAACGCCCAAATAGGCCTCCAGCGCCTCCTGGGCCTTCCGCCCAAACGGCACGATGCGCTCCTTCCGCCCTTTGCCCCGCACGCGAATCGAGCGATTCTTGAAATCCACGTCGTCGAGATTCAAGTTGACCAACTCGCTCACGCGCATGCCCGTCGCATAGAGCAGCTCCAGGATGGCCCGATCCCGCTTGCCGAGCACCGTGTCCGTATCCGGCAACTCCAGGAACCGAAAGACCTCCTCGACCGAGAGGAACTTCGGCAACTTCCGCTCCAGCCGGGGCGTGGCCACCAGACTCGCCGGATTCAGCTCCAGGACCTGCTCGCGACAGAGGTACTTGAAGAAGCTGCGCAATGTCGCCAGCTTGCGCGCGATCGAAGTCTTCTTCTTCTGCTTCGCGTAGAGCGAAGCCAGGAATTCTCGAATGGTGATGTGATCAATCTGACGCACGTCCACCGAACGACGATGCCCCGCCGCAGTGACCGGCGCCAGATAGTCATAGAACTGCAACAAGTCAATGCGGTAGTTGCGCAACGTGTGCTCAGAGACGTTTCGCTCGTACTTGAGGTGGTCCAGGAACGCGTCAATGTACTCCCGCATGGTCCCTCCTCCGACGGATCGTCCGCGCCTATCTCCGCGGCGCGTAATACCCCTCGCGCGCGCGGGCGATCACCCCCTCGCGTTTGACGCGCACGGTCAATCGGCGAAAGGCCCCGTCCCGCGCCTCGTTCGTGCTGTAAAATCCGAGGACGTACTGCGTCCGCAGTTGCTCGGTCACCCGCGCGAAGATGGGATCCAGCTCCTCAAGCTGCGTGGGGGAGAAGACCTCACCTCCCGTCTGACGCGCCAGCACCTCCAGAGCCGTCTCGCCGATCAACTCCCGAACGTTCGCCGAGATCGGCTCCTCCACGTTGATCGCGTAGACGGTCGCCCCCACCTCTTGCACGCGCCGCAAGGCGTGAGCGAGGGTAACGCGGCTGACCGTATCTCGCCCATCGGAGAGCAGCACAATGGCGCGCCGCCCCTCGACCGAGGCCAAGAACTCAGCCGCCATCACCACCGCCTCATAGAGGGCCGTCGCTCCCTCCGCCTTGAGCCCGCGGACGGCCGTGACGAGTTGAGCGACATCCTCGGTGAGGCCCTGCCGCAAGACGGCCTCCGTGCTGATGGAGATGAGCGCGGCCAGATCACGCGGCCGCATGACGGAGCGGAAGAAGCGGGCGATGGCCTGCTTCTCGAACTCGAGCCGCCCCTTGACGCTCAAGCTCGTGTCCACCAGGACGACGAGTCGAAGCGGGAGCCCCGCCTCGCCGCTGAAGAAGACGATCCGCTGCGGGACGCCATCCTCCAGGATCTCGAAGTCCTCCGGCCCCAACCCGGTGAGCCATTCGCCGCGCGGCCCCAGAACATTCACCGTGACGAGCACCAGATCCGAATGCAGCGAGATGACCTCCGAAGAGGAGCTCGGAAGGGGGTCCGGCTGGGTGGGGGCCGGCGACCTCTCCGAATCCGGCGGCGCGGGCCGATGTCCCGGTCGGACGCGCCGCGCCTGCATCTCCTCGCGCGCGTGTGTGGGTGCGATCCCCAGACCGAGGAGCCCGCCGATCACCACAAGCGCGCCCACGATCCCCATGGAATGAACCCCGCGCCTCATGTCGCCTCGGAAGCTGGAAGCCCCGCGACCGATTCCACCCTCGCGCGCCGCGGCGCGATCCAGGACTCGAAATCTCGCAGTGCCCGCTCGATCTGCCGCCGATGGCGCTCCGCTTTGGGAAGCTTTCGCGCGCTCTCCTCAGCCAACGGCGGCAACAGGGCGAAGGTGATATTCCCCGGTTGGAAGTTCTCCGGATGGCTGTGCGCGACGTAGTGCAGGAGACTGCCGAATGCCGTCGTACGCGGCGGCGGGACAGGCTCGCGCCCCGCGAGCAGATCCTCCACAAAGAGCGCGACCATCAACCCGGTCGCGATGCACTCCACGTACCCCTCCACGCCACAAATCTGCCCGGCGAAGAAGATGCGGGGATCGGCACGCAGCTGCAGCGTCTCGGTCAAACACGCCGGGCTGTTGATGTACGTGTTGCGATGCACCATGCCGTAGCGGAGGAACTCAGCCCGCTCCAGCCCCGGGATGAGTCGGAAGACGCGCTTCTGCTCTCCCCATTTGAGCTGCGTCTGAAAGCCGACCAGATTATAGCTGTCCGCCAGCAGATTCTCCGGACGCAATTGGACGACGGCATAGGGGTGGCGTCCAGTGCGCGGATCCACGAGCCCCACCGGCTTCATCGGCCCGTAGAGTAAGGTCTCGCGCCCGCGCCGCGCCAGCTCTTCGATCGGGAGACATCCCTCGAAATAGCACGCGCGATCGAAGTCATGCAGCGCCACCTTCTCGGCCTGCATCAAGGCTTCGTAGAACCGATCGTACTCCTCGCGGGTCAGCGGGCAGTTCAGATAGTCATCTCCGCCCTTCCCATAGCGGGAGGCGCGGAAGACCACATCATAATTGATGGTCTCAGCGTCCACGATCGGACTGATGGCATCGTAGAAGTAGAGATGCTCCCGACCGGTCAGTCGCCGAATCTCCTCCGAGAGGGCGTCCGAGGTGAGCGGCCCCGTGGCGATGACGACGATCCCTTCGGCGGGGATGCGCGTGACCTCCTCCCGCATGAGCGTGATCCGAGGATGAGCCGCGATGGCGCGTGTGATCCGCTCAGCGAATACCTCTCGGTCCACGGCGAGCGCCGTCCCACTCGGGACGCGACACGCCATCGCCATGCGGATCAGCAGCGATCCCGCGCGCCGCAGCTCCTCCTTCAGGAGATAGGGGGCGGTCCCAGGCTCGTCCGATTTCAAGGAATTACTGCACACCAGCTCCCCGAGCCGATCCGTCTTGTGCGCGGGCGTCATCCGCCGCGGACGCATCTCGTACAAGCGAACGGGAATGCCCCGTTCGGCCAACTGCCAGGCCGCTTCGCTTCCGGCCAGTCCCCCGCCGATGATGGTCACTGGAGGGCGTGGATCGAACATCGCTTTATGAGTGTAGCATCACCCGCGCGCCGCCGACAATCAGAGGTTCGACCCGCACTTCGACTGTCGCGCCGAATCATTCCTCGATGAATCGCTCGGGATGATCCCGATACTCCAGCGCGCGACGCCGCGTGCGCAGGAAATTCACCGCCGCCCACAGGGCGGCCATGGCGAACAGCAGATAGAGGGGCATGTTGAAGACGCCCATCGGTTGCCAGAAGGCGTGGATGAGCGCCAGCAGATTCACCACGCTGATGAGGAGCGCCACGACGGCGAGCGCGCCAAAGAGTGCGGCGCGGCGGGTCAACGCCGCGTAGAGACGCCGCCGCTCGCGCTCCTCCTCCAACGGCCTCACGACGACCTCCCTTCGCGCAACAGCTCTTCGACCGCCTGCCGAAAGGCCTCATACGGCTGAGCCCCGCGCAGCACGCGCAGGACGCGGACCTTCCCTCCGGACTCGGGGACTCCCAAGAAGAACGAGGGCGTGCCGCGCACTCCCGCCCGTTGCCCTTCCGAGAGATCGCGCCGAATGCGTTCGGCGAATCGCCGTTCTTCCAGACACCGCCGGAATCGCCGCAGATTGAGGCCGAGGGCTTCCGCATGCGCGAGGAGGTCCTTCGACGTGAGCGCGTTTTGATGGGCGAAGAGACGATCGTGCATCTCCCAGAATCGCCCCTGCTCTCCCGCGCATCGCGCGGCCTCCGCCGCGCGAAAGGCATGGGGATGAATCGCCTCCAGCGGGAAATCCCGGAAGACGTACCTCACCTTCCTCGTGCGCACATACTCGCGCTCGATCTCGGGCATCGTCTCTCGAACATGGCGCGCGCAGAATGGACACTGATAGTCCGAGAACTCCACGAGCACCACCGGAGCCTCCTTCGCCCCTCGGGAGGGCGCATCCGCGATCTCCAGCACGATCGCTGAGGATGGCGTCTCGGCCACCGAACGTGGAGCGGGCGAAGGCTCGGCCACCCTGGGCGCGGACGGCGGAGTCGAATGCGTCGCCTCCCTCACCGAGCGTCGAGCGGACCGCCCCAAATACCCGATGCCCCCGACGATCACCAACCCGATCAGGATCAGGATCACCGGCGCGAGGACCTGATCACGCGTCGCTGTCGGCTTCCTCGTGCTCATCGCTGGCTATTTTATGGAGGCGCGCCCGCGACGTCAATCATCCCCCCTCATGGCCGCGCGCGCGGCTCGTCGGTCTCAAACGCGGCGCGCGGACGCGGAGGATTCACGTAGGCGGCGACGGGGCTCTCGTTGCCCTCTCGATCCACGGCCTTCACGCCGAAGGTCACGGCATCAATGGACACCCCTTCGAGCACATATTCGTTCACCGGCCCCACGAAGATCTCCCGCTCCCAATCCGGCGCCGTCGTCGCTCGCATGACAACGACGTATCCGGCCAGGTCCGGCTCCGGATTCTCATGGCGCCAGCGCAGATGCGCGGCATAGCCCGAACGGCCACGTCCCAGCAACGGCATCCCGCGCTCGGTCGCGACCACGGGTGGCCTCGGCGCGAGCGCCAGACTGGCGGCCACAGCCGCATTGATCCGCGTCACGAGCGCCGTGTATGCCGGCGAAGCATTGGCGAATGTATCAGTGGCCGAATGCTGATGAGCGAAGTTCTCATTCGGCGTCGTCAACCGCACGGCGGCATACCCCTCGTGATTGAAGGGGATGTGGTCCCCGCCGCGTCCGAACCGATCCTGCCGGAAGATCAGCTCCACGCGCATGGCGGGGACATAGAGCTCGCCGATGCGCTTGACGTAGCGCGCCAGCTGCCGCGAAGGCGAATCCGCCGGATCCTCCGAGAAGACCCACACGACGCGATTGGCCGACGCCCCATCGCCCGCGACATCGGTGCCGATGATGTCGTTGTTGAGCACGGCCTCGATGATCTGCCCCTCGCGCCGCGCTCGCTGCGCGTAGAGCGTGCTGCCGACCAACCCTTGTTCCTCCCCGGCGAAGGCGATGAAGACGAGCGTCTTCTCGAATTCGTACTGGCTGAGCACGCGAGCCAGTTCCAACACAGCGGCCGTGCCGCTGCCGTTGTCCGTGACCCCAGGGGCGAAGACCTCCGTCTGCGTCCAATCCACCTGCCCATCGGGCCTGCGCACCATCGCCAGCGAGTCATAGTGCGCGCAGATGATGATACGTCGCTCGGGCTGACGCGTCCCCGGCAAGACGGCCACGATGTTGCGCAATTCGACGTCCCGCACAAGGCGCTGCCCCTGTCGCTTCACATAGTACGTGTCGAAGCTCACCTGAAGGCGAGGACTGTAGCTCCGAAATTGCTCGAAGATCCACGTCCGCGCCGCCCCGATGCCTCGCGTCGGATGCGTGGGGTCTGAGAGCGTGTGGCGCGTCTCAAAGCTCTCCAGCTTCTTCAAGTTCTCGGTGATTCGCTCCTCGGAGATCGCCGCCACGATCTGCTGCACGATCGGATTCACCCGCACGTAGGGCTCCGGAGACATCCGGGGAGACGACTCCCCCTTCGGATAGCCGAAGACGGAAAGGCTTGCGATCACGACGACGACTCGCTTCATCGGCACCTCCCCTCCACGAGGATGGATCACGCGAAGGCCGATTGTACCACAAACCGACGCGCGGATGCCTCGCCCGACTTCTCACCCGATGGCCGCCGGATGAGCCAAGCGGGAGTCCATCGAGCGATGTCCGGAAACGCGACCTTCATGGGGAGCATTCGCGAGGGATGCCTCTCCTCCGTCGCGCGTGCGGATGGCGCACCGGGATATGGACGAATCAGCGCGACTGAGGCCGGAGTCGCCAACTGGCGCGAGCGCGCCATCGTCATGCCCGGGTCCGACGAGGGGTGGGAAGACGACGCTCATCCGAGCGCCGATTCGGCAAGGAGCGATGCGTCGCTCGACCGACAGGGGCGCGTTCACCCCTCTCCCACGCCTTCGGCGACCGTCACCATGAGAGGAGCCGTCGACCACTGACGGCACCTTTCGCTTCCACCGGCGTCACCCGTGCCGGACGATGGCTTCGACCGACGGCGTGCTCGGCGAACGGGGATGCGGTCATGGGCGAAGAGCCGCGCGCGCCTTCACGCTCTCGATGCGCTGCTGAACGGATTCCACGCTGGGGAGCTCGCTGGGGAGAGAGAAATCTTCGGCGCCCGGCGCCAGTCCCTCGCGCGCTTCCTCGGCGAGCATCTCCGCGTGAGCGCTCACGATCCGGAGGTAGGCCTCAAACTGAGCGATCGCTTGGGTCCACTTCTGCTGCCGTTCGTAGATCTCCCCGAGCCAATAATGCGCCAGCGGGAACTCAACGGGCGCGCTCACTTCGATCGCGCGTCGAAGCTCCGCTTCGGCCCGCTCCAACTCCCCCTTCGCGAGATATGCGCGCCCCAGCTCCGCGCGAACGGCCGGCGTCTCATACCCTTTTCGGAGGGCTTCGGCGAGTTGGGCGATCGCCTCGTCGAAGAGTTCGGCCTCGATGAACACCTTCGCCAGCTCGAAGTGAACCGCCGGATGCGAATACCCTTTCGCGATGGCCGTTTGAAATTCGGCGATCGCTCCTTTCACGTCGCCGAGGGCGTAAAAGAGGACCTGCGCGAGCCGATAGTGGGCTTCGGGGAAATCCGGCTTCAATTCGATCGCGCGCCGCAACTCGGCCGCCGCCAGCTCATATTGGCGCTCATTGAGCAAGCGCTCCGCGCGCGCATAATGATCGTCGGCGCGCGGCGCGAGTGCGCGGCAGGAGAGGAGGACGCTGAGCAGAACGAACCCGAGCGCGAGTATCACCCAGTGCGGAGCGCTCGCGGGAGCCGCTCTCGACCTCCCGGGAATGGCGTTCCACGCGCCCGCGGCAGGCTCTCTCGACCACCGCTCACCACCCGTACGGCGAGTAGTACGGGTTTCGCCCGGCCGCATGATCGGTCGTGTCGAAGATGTTTCCGACCTCCGGAATGTGCTCGCGAATGATCTCCTCAATCCCCATCTTCAGCGTGATATTGGCCGCGCCGCAGCCCTGGCATCCGCCGCCCATTCGCAGGAAGACGTCATGGTCAATGACATCAATCAGCTCGACGAATCCTCCATGCGCGGCGACGGCGGGATTGATGTAGGTGTCCAACAGCTCCTGCACCTTCCGGCGAATCTCCTCGCTCGATGCGCGACGCGCCCGCACTTCCTCGGAGACCGGAGGAACACCCGAACGGATGACCTGGCGAATGGCCGCGCCGATCTGCTTGGCCACCGGCACCCAATCCTCGAAATCCTCCTTGGTGACGGTGACGACGTTCCCCGAGATGTGCACCGCCGAGATCTGATCGCTGACGGCGAAGATGGCTTCCGCCAGAGGCGACCCCTTCGCTTCCTCACGACTCCGGAAATAAGCCGCGCCCTCGTACACCGGACGGTCTACCGTGAACCGGCACTTCGATGGGTCGGGCTGAATCTCCGCCATGATCTTGATCTCATCCATAACCCACAGCCCTCCGAACTCGCGGACCAGAGCCTGCTGACCCCACGGCTCCGATCCCATCTGCTGCACCTCATAACGATAGCCGATGTCCGAAGCAGAGACAAACCCGTGGCGACCTCCGATCTCGTCCAGAACGACCGCTCATGAGCGGCACAGAGTGAAGATATAGCGCAGGATGTCTTTGATCGAGACGACGCCTACAGGACGGCCATCGGATCGGACGACCGGGAGCCGACGAAATTCGCCAATGGACATCTGATGCAGGGCGAAGGCGAGCGTGTCGTCCTCGTGCAGGACGACCGGATCGGGCGTCATGACCTCGCGCATCCTCAGCGTCCCCACATCCGCCGACGTGCCGACCAACTGCAGGAGCGCTCCCCGTTCGGTGAAGATCCCGACGAGCTTCCCTTCTTCAACGACCAGGATGCTTCCGATGCGATGCTGCCGCATCAGATCGAGGGCCCGACCGACCGAATCATCGGGGGAGACCATCACCGGAGGTCTCAACGGAAGCCTGCGGATGGGATCTTCCATCAGGTGCTTCTGCAATCCCGCCTTCGGCTGGGGCAGGTCGAGCCCCATGAGATCGTGAAGGCACTGCTCGCAGACCTCCACGCCCGGCAGGTTCTCATGACCACAGCTCGGACAGAGCATCGCGCCATCCCCCCCTTTGGGGTCACTCGATCACCCAAATGTCGCCGCTGCGCAGGAGCTTCTCTAAACTCCCCGGCCCGCGCTCGGCGATGGCCATCTCGATCTGCGCGTTGACCAGCTCATCATATGTCGGCTTCTCCACGGCGCGGAAGACCCCGACCGGCACCGGATACCCCGGATAGTCCATTCGGGCGAGCAGGAACGCGATGGCCGGATCCGGCCGCTTCTCATCGTGCACGAGCAGGTCCGATTCCGTGATCCCCTCGCCGAGAGTGACTACCTCCAGCGTCGTGCCGTTCAGACGAATCCCCTTATCCCGATTCTTCCCGAAGATGAGGGGCTTCCCATGCTCGAGCACCACCATGCGATCCTCTTTCACCGACCGATCCGCGAAGGGCTCGAACGCGCCGTCATTGAAGATGTTGCAATTTTGGAAGACTTCGACGAAAGCGACCCCCTTATGCCGAGCCGCGCGCTGCAGGACATAGGCCAGGTGATCCGTATGCCGGTCCACCGAGCGCGCGACGAACGTCGCTTCGGCGGCCAACGCCAGACAGATGGGGTTCACCGGCGTCTCGACCGTGCCCATCGGCGAGGACTTCGTCTTCTTGCCGAACTCCGAGGTGGGAGAATATTGCCCCTTGGTCAACCCATAAATGCGGTTGTTGAAGAGGACGATCTTGATGTCCACATTCCGCCGCATGGCGTGAAGCAGATGATTCCCCCCAATGCTCAATCCGTCCCCATCGCCGGTGACGACCCACACCGAGAGATCGGGATTGCAGACCTTGATGCCCGTCGCGATGGCCGGCGCGCGCCCGTGAATCCCATGAAAGCCGTAGGTGTTCATGTAGTAGGGGAAGCGACTGCTGCAGCCGATGCCGGAGACGAAGACGAATTTCTCGCGCGGAATGCCCAGCTCGGGCAAGACCTTCTGCATCTGCGCCAGGATGGCATAATCCCCGCATCCCGGACACCACCGGACCTCCTGATCCGAGACGAAGTCCTTCTTCGTCAACTTCACGACCGTTCCGTGTCCATCTCCACTGCGCGTCATAGCAACTCTCCAATGCGATCAATGATCTCGCTGATCTTGAACGGTCGCCCCTGCACCTTCGAGAACGGGATGGCATCCACCAGGAAGCGACCGCGCAGAAGCAGCGCCAGTTGTCCCAGGTTCAACTCCGGGACCAGGATCTTCTCGAACCGAGGGAGGATCTCCCCCAGGTTCCGTGGGAAGGGGTTCAGATACCGCAGATGAACGCTCGAGACCGAGGCGCCCTTCCGCTGCCAATGCTCCACGGCCGAGGTGATCGCGCCATAGGTGCTCCCCCAGCCGACGACGAGCACCTGGCCCTCGGGCTCGCCGAAGACTTCAAGCGGAGGAATATCATCCGCGATGCGGGCGATCTTCTCGGCGCGCAGCTTCACCATCCGTTCGTGATTCTCCGGATCATAGCTCACGTTCCCCGTGATGTGCTGCTTCTCCAGGCCGCCGATGCGATGCTCGAGTCCGGGCGTGCCCGGGATCGCCCACGGACGCGCCAGCGTCTCCGGATCCCTCAGGTACGGGTAGAACCCATTGGGATCCGTGCGGAACCGAAGCTCGATCTTCGGCAACTCCTCGACCGAAGGGAGCCTCCACGGCTCCGCCCCGTTGGCGAGATATCCGTCCGACAGGAGGATCACCGGCGTCATGTACTTGGTGGCGATGCGGAACGCCTCGATGGCCATGTAGAAGCAATCGGCCGGCGTCGCGGGAGCGACCACGGCCACAGGGCTCTCACTGTTGCGTCCGAACAACGCCTGGAGCAGATCGCCCTGCTCGGTCTTGGTGGGCATGCCCGTACTGGGCCCAGCTCGCTGAATGTCACAGATGACGACAGGCAGCTCCGTCATCACGGCCAGATTGATCGCCTCCGACTTCAGGCACATGCCCGGGCCGCTGGTGCCCGTCGCGCCCAGATACCCGGCGAACGCGGCGCCGATGGCCGCGCACATCGCGGCGATCTCGTCCTCGGCCTGAAACGTGCGCACGCCGAAGTTCTTGTGAACGGCCAGCTCATGCAAGATGTCGCTCGCCGGCGTGATCGGATAGCTCGCATAAAAGAGCGGACGTCCGGCCAGTTGCGAAGCCGCGATCAACCCAAGCGCCAACGCCTCGTTGCCCGTGATCTTCCGATAGACGCCCGGCGCAATCTGCGCGCGCCGAACGCGATAGTGGACGGTGAACATCTCCGCCGCATCCCCATAGGCGTAGCCCGCGCGCAGCGCCGTCGCATTGGCTTGCGCGATCGCCGGATTCTTCTTGAATCGCTCTTCGATCCAACGCAGCGTCGGCTCCAGCGGCCGATCGAAGAGCCAATAGACCAGTCCGAGCGCCCAGAAGTTCTTGCACCGCTCCTTGTCCTTGGCCGGCAGATCAATCTCGCGCAACGCGCTCAAGGTGGCCGTCGTCATCGGGATCTTGTAG
>BEHK01000063.1 GCA_002898775.1 bacterium HR08
GTAGCTATAGCGCGAGCTATTATCCTGCCCATCGCTGATGACCAGGAGCACGCGTTTCCCGTGCCGGGCATGGCGCAGCTTCAACACGCCTTCGTAGACGGCGTCAAAGAGCGCCGTTCGACCCTGTGCGCGGAGGAAGGGGAGATAAGTGAGCAGAACCTCCCCATCGGTGAAGTCCGCCAGCAGCATCACCTGCTTGTTGAAGGCGATGGCGAAGAATTCATCCTGCGGATTGCTCCACTCGATGAAGCGGCGCACGGCCTCGCGCAACCGCGCGATCTTGCTCCGCATGCTGCCGGAGACGTCCAGGATGAGCCCCACGCTGATCGGGATGTCATCGGTGCTGAAGAACTTGACCTGCTGCGGGACGTCGTCCTCGTAGACGGTGAAGTGATCCGATTTCAGCCCTGTGACGAAGCGGCCCAGTTGATCCGTCACGCTGATGGAGAGCAGGACCAGCTCCGATTTGAGCCGAATGAACTGCTCCTGCAGCGATTGATCCGTCGCGGCCGTCGTCCTCGTGACTTGACCCGAGGCGCTCTGTGATTCGGCGGACGTGGCCTTCGGAGCGTCCGATGGCACCGGCCGATCTCCCGCCGAGATCGGAGACCCCATCGGCAGAAGCAGAAGCCCAACCGTTGTGCACACGAGCGCCCGCCATCGCCTGAAGGTGAAGGGTGAGACGGTGCCGATTCTTGGGCTCATCGTTCCCTCCTTAGTTCCGGTCTTCCGCTTTTCGACCTGTTCCGGCGCGGACTCCTAATGATAAAGACAATCACGAACCCATGCAATAGGAATTTTCGCCGACCCGCTTCTCAGTGGGCCGTCAGTCCCGAGCCGGTCAGCAGCAGTGCCGCGGCCTGCGCGTCTTCCGAATCCAAGCGGTCCAGCGCCTCAGCGAGCGCTTGTTGCAGGAGCACGAGGAGATGAGCGCTTTCGAAGGGTTCGCCCTCACCCAGAGGGCCTTGAAGCCGCAGCTCCCCTCGCTTCCGTCCGCGCCCATCCATTAACGGGAGACGCACGCTCCAGACAGCAAGGGAGTCATCCGAAGCTATGCCGTGAGGCGCTGAGAGCACCCAGCGGCGTTCAGGCCGCTCTTCCCATCGAAGCTCGGCGACCTCCACATCACCGAGCTCCAGCAGTCGCGCGAGCGCCGCGCGCAACTCGTCCGGTGATTCGGCCTGTCGCACCTGAACGATGATGCGCCGCCAGTGGATGTTCTTGGCCAGGGCGCGATGCTGTCGAAGCGCCCGCCCCGCCGAGTGGAGCAGCTCCTGGAGTTCCGGATACCCGAGCGACTGAATGAGGAAGAAGACCGCGACGCCGAGGATGAAGAGAAGACCCCCCATGAGCTTCCCTTGAGGATTCAGGAAGAGCAGGCTGAACAATCCGCACGCCGCGCACGCCGCGTAGAGCAGGATCACGACCTGCCGTCGGGTCAGGCCGCGCCGCAGCAGCATGTGGTGAATGTGCTCCAGATCGCCTTGAAAGAGCGGGCGTCGGCCGAGCGCTCGGCGCACGAGCGCCCACAGGGTGTCCACGATCGGCACGCCAAAGGAGACCAGAGGGATGGCGACGGCGACGGCCGTCGCGCTCTTTTGCGAGCCCTCAATGGCGAGCGCGCCGAGCAAGAATCCCAAGAAGAGGCTCCCGGAATCACCCAGAAAGATCGTCGCCGGCGTGAAGTTGTATCGGAGGAAGCCCACGATCGCTCCCGCGAGCGCGACCGTGAGCAGGAGGAGTAAGGGTTGCTGATAAAAGAGCGCGGCTCCCAGAAGCGTCAGCGTGGCGAACAACGCCGCGCCGGCCGAGAGGCCGTCCAGCCCGTCAATGAGGTTGAAGGCATTCGTGATGCCGACCAGCCACAGCAGCGTGAGCGGCAGCGACAGCAGACCGAGCTCGATCGTCCCCCCCCATGGGTTCCAGATTCGGGTGATCTGAACGCCGCAAGCATACAACACAAGCGCCGCCGCGCTCTGCACGCAGAATTTGATCCGCGCATCAGCGCCGCGCAGATCATCGTACACGCCTAAGAGGAGGATGAGCGTACTCGGCAGGAGGAGCTTCGCGATCTGCGGCATCTGCGCTCGCAGGTGCCGGGCGACTTCGTTCTCCACGGCGAACACTCCGGCGAGCGCCAGCAGAAACGCCGCGTAGATGGCCAGCCCTCCGAGCCGAGGCGTCGGCCGATCGTGAATCTTTCGTGACCGATCCGGCCGATCGAGAACCCCCCATCGGGTCGCCAGATGGCGCACCAGAGGTGTCAGCGCCAGGGAGAGCCCGAGAGCCAGAAGGAAGAGCACCACATGCGTCTTCATCGCCTCGCTCGTTCGTCCCGCGCGTTCGCGCCGACTGCTCGTGCGCGTTCGGTCACCGCCATGGCCGCCGATCGGCAGCCTCATCACCCTATCACTATGGACCTTCGATGTCAAATGGAAGTCAGAAGAGGGTTCCAACGGTTTGTCCGATCCGCGCGGGCGGCGAGGATACCGTTTCGGCGATCCGTTTGGTATCATACGTGTCTTGATCTCGCGCCTGGAGCCGCGATGATGAGCGTGAGTTTGGAGACGATTCGCAGCTTGTGCAAGCGCCGGGGGTTCGTCTTCCCCTCATCGGAGATTTACGGGGGGATCGAGAGCATCTGGGACTATGGCCCCCTGGGCGTCGAGTTGAAGAACAACATCAAGCGAGCCTGGTGGCGCGCCGTCGTCTATGAGCGAGACGACATCGAGGGTCTGGATGCCGCCATCTTGATGAACCGACTCGTCTGGAAATACTCCGGCCATGAGGAGACCTTCTCCGATCCATTGGTGGACTGCCGGGAGTGCAAGCGTCGGTTCCGGGCCGATGACGTGCTCGCTCGGGCGTTGGAGCGCGCGGTGGAGTCCGTGCGAAGGCCCCTTCGGGAGGATGCGTTTCGGTTCGCTGAAGAGATTGAGGCGTTCCTGAACGAGGTCGAGCATCGGGAGCGGGAGCGCGGGCGCACGTATTCGAGCCGATGGGCATTGGCCAGCGAGGTGTTGAAGGACCCCGAATATCAGGAACGGCTTCGACAGCGCGTTCAGCAGGAGGCCGGGCCGCCGCTCCTGCCGCCAGATTCTGATCCCTTGCGGGCGTGGATCGAGGTCCTCGAACATGCCGGGTCGCTTCTGCGCGAGCGATTGGAGACGATCCGAGCGATCGAAAAGACTTTCGGACGAACCTACCAGTCCGAGCAGCAACTCCTGCAGCAGGCGCTCACCACCTATCGGTCGTGGACGACGGACGTCGTGAAGGCTTCTTGGAACGAGTTGTTCGTGCGGTTGAATGAGCGGCAGGCGCTGCCGTGTCCGCATTGCGGGGCTACCGGGGCCTTCACTCCGCCCCGACGATTCAACCTGATGTTCAAGACGTTCATGGGGCCGGTCGAGGAGGAATCGGCGCTCGTCTACTTGCGGCCCGAGACGGCGCAGGGGATCTTCGTGAACTTCCTGAACGTGCTCGGAAGCGCGCGGCGGAAGCTGCCCTTTGGGATCGCGCAGATCGGCAAGGCCTTTCGTAACGAGATCACGCCCGGGCAGTTCCTCTTCCGCGTGCGGGAGTTCGAGCAGATGGAGATCGAATACTTCGTGCCTCCCGGAGAGGACGAGCGGTGGTTCGAGCATTGGGTCGAGGAGCGCTTCCGCTGGTACCTCGGTCTCGGGTTCCGCGCGGAGAACCTGCGCTGTCGCGAGCAATCGCGCGAGGAGCTGGCCCACTACAGTAAGCGCACGGTGGACATCGAGTATCGGTTCCCCATGGGGTGGGGGGAGATCGAGGGCATCGCCAATCGCACCGATTACGATCTGCGCGCGCACTCGAAGTCCGATCCGCGAAACGAGCATTCGACGGACGATCTCACCTATTTCGATCAAGCCGCAGGCGTTCACGTCACGCCGTATGTGATCGAACCCTCGGCGGGGGTGGATCGCATCTTCCTGGCCCTCCTCTGCGATGCCTATCACGAGGAGATGGTGCGCGGGGAGAAGCGCGTCGTGCTGCGGCTGCATCGGGACCTGGCGCCCGTTAAGGTGGCCGTCTTTCCCCTCTTGCGCAACCGGAGCGAACTGGTCGAACTGGCCCGAAAGATCGCCGCCGATGTGCGCGCTTCGGTCCCCGGGCGCGTCGTCTACGACGATACGGCCTCGATCGGGCGACTCTATCGGCGTCAGGATGAGATCGGGACTCCCTATTGCGTGACCGTGGACGTCGAGTCGCTCTCGGACGAGCAGGTGACCGTCCGCGATCGCGATACGATGCAGCAGGTGCGCCTTCCCATCGCCCGGCTTCGGGAGTACTTCGCCGAGCAATTTCGGCGAGAATCATCGCTAGTGGGTTGAGGGGGCATCGCCGACATGACGGCGAGATTCGATGTCCCGGAGCCGATTCTCGCGCTCTGTCGCGCCATTCGAGAGGCCGGGGGGCGCGCCCTGCTGGTGGGTGGGGGAGTGCGCGATCGGCTTCTCGGCCTCCCGTGGAAGGATTTCGATGTGGAGGTGTATGGACTGCCCGCGGACGCCGTGAAGCTCGTGCTCCAACGCTTCGGTGAGGTGAATATCGTCGGCGAGAGCTTCACCGTCTACAAACTCCGCCTTCATGGATGGGATGTGGACGTGAGCCTCCCTCGCCGGGAGACCAAGAGCGGGCGCGGGCACCGGGGATTCCGCGTCGTGGGTGATCCCTTCCTGAGCATCGAGGAAGCGACGCGACGGCGCGATTTCACGATCAACGCCATGCTCTACGATCCGCTGACCGAGGAGGTGATTGATCCCTTCGGCGGGCGCGCGGATTTGGAGCGGCGGATTCTCCGCATGGTGGATGCGCGGACATTCCCCGAGGACAGTTTGCGCGTATTGCGCGCCATGCAACTGGTGGCGCGATTCGAGTGCGCGATCGAGCCGGAGACGCGCGCCGTCTGTCGCGCGATGGATCTCTCCGATCTGCCGAGCGAACGCATTTGGGGGGAGATGGAGAAGCTTCTGCTTCTCGCGCGGCGGCCCTCCCTCGGGCTTCAAGCGGCGCTCGATCTGCTCGTTATTGACAAGCTCTTCCCCGACCTCCGGTGGCTCGTCGGCTGCCCGCAGGATCCGATCTGGCATCCGGAGGGCGACGTGTGGACGCATACGCTACTGGCCGTGGATCGGGCGGCGGAGCTGGTCCGGGACCATCAGTTGCCGAAAGAGAAATGGTTGACGGTGATGCTCGCCGTGCTTCTGCACGACATCGCCAAGCCGCTCACGCTCAAGGAGGAGAACGGGCGCATTCGCACGCCCGGCCATGAGGAAGCGGGCCTCGAGCCGAGCCGGCGCGTGCTCGATCGGTTGAACGTGCACACGATGAACGGCTACGACGTGCGCCATCAGGTACTGGCGCTCGTGGCGAATCATCTGAAGCCCGCGCAGTTTTACAGGGATCGCGAGCGCGTGACCGATGGCGCATTTCGGCGCTTGGCCGCGCGGTGCGACCTGGAGCTGTTGTATCTGGTGGCGAAGGCGGATGCGCTGGCGCGCGGGCCGGCCTCCAGCTCGGAGGCCGAGGAATGGTTCATTGAGCGCGCGCGTCGCCTGGGGGTGGAACATGCTCCCCCCAAGCCCATCCTCATGGGACGCCATCTGCTCCAGTTGGGGATGAAACCCGGGCCCGAGATGGGACGCCTCTTGCGCGCGGTGTACGAGATGCAACTGGATGGAAAGGTCACGACCCTGGACGAGGCGCTTCGCGTCGCCCGCGAGTGGCTCGGACACCGATCGTGAGGCGCAGACGGGCGGCCTGCTCGGCGCGTCTTTTCCAGACCACTGGCACCCCGTGAGCGAATGGTGCTCCTGGCGAACATCTGCTAAAATCGTGCGGGTCATCGCCGCGCCGGAGGACATCATGAGGACGGTCGTGGTCCTGCAGCACGCCGCGTGTGAGACGCTCGGGACGATCGCCGAGGCCCTCGAAGACGCCCGGCTTGAAGCCGAAATGGTTCGCGTGTTCGCCGGGGAGCCGATTCCCACTCATCTGGATGAAGCCGTCGGTCTCATCCTCATGGGTGGGCCGATGGGGGTGTACGAGCAGGATCGGTATCCGTTCCTCATCGAGGAGATGCGCCTGATCGAGCGCGCGCTCGTCGGAGGGAAGCCGATTCTCGGCGTGTGCTTGGGCAGTCAACTGCTGGCGGCGACGCTCGGCGCTCGTGTCGCGAAGGGACCGCAGAAGGAGATCGGGTGGTTCCCCGTCACGCTCACGGATGCGGCGCGCGCGGATGCGCTCTTTGCCGATGTGCCGTCGTCCTTCATCGCCTATCATTGGCATGGGGACGTGTTCGATTGTCCCTCGGGAGCCGTCTCGCTGGCGCGCTCGGCGCTGACCGAATGTCAAGCCTTTCGCTATGGGACGAACGCTTACGGGTTGCTTTTTCATCTGGAGGTGACTGAGCCGCTCATCGCCGACATGGTTCGGACCTTCGTCGGAGAGCTGCGCGAGGCGGGTCTCTCCGGCGAGGAGATCCTTCGGCAAGCCGAGCGCCATGCGCCCGAACTTCAGCGAATCGGACAGAGAGTCTTCCGGGCCTGGACGCGCTTCATGGAGCCATGCGGCGAGAAGTGATGATGAACGCGCGACATCATGGGGTCCCTCAGGCGAGCTATAGATCGCCTGAGGGCCTCCGTGTGTGGAGACGCTTGAGGAGAATCGCGCTTTGGACCGGTGGTCTGGTGTCCTTCGTCTTCGTCGGCGGATTGGCGCGTCCGGCGCAAGAGGATGTCTTTCGCGTCGGGCCGATCGCCGCACGGCCCGGAGAGATGGTCTCGGGCATGATCGAAGTTCCGGCAGCGACTGATCCCGGGACGCAGATCCCGGTGACCATCGCGCGGGGAGAGCGACCCGGTCCTGTCCTGGCCCTTGTGGCGGGGAATCATGGCTACGAGTACACGCCGATTCTGGCCCTTCAGCGAGTGCGGGCGCAGCTGGACCCGAAAGTCCTGCGGGGAACGCTCCTTCTCGTGCATGTCGCCAATATGCCCTCATTCCTGGGACGGACGATTTATTACAGTCCGGTGGATCGCAAGAACCTGAATCGCGTTTATCCCGGCCGCCGGGACGGGACGCTCTCGGAGCGCATCGCCTATGCGATCACGACCGAAGTGATCGAGAAGTGCGACATGCTCGTTGATGTGCACTGTGGGGACGGGAACGAATCGCTGCGTCCCTACGTCTACATGCCGGTCACGGGCGACCCTCGGATGGATGCCGCCGTGCGCGAGATGGCGCTCGCTTTCGGCATCGAGTACATCGTCGTGGATCGCGATCGGCCGAGAGACCCGGCCGCTTCCATCTACTGCGCGACGACAGCCATCACACGGGGCAAACCAGCGATAACGGTCGAATCGGGATCTTTGGGCGCGACCGATCCGGAGTCCATCGAGCGTATTGTGCGCGGCGTCTTCAGCCTCATGCGCCATCTGAAGATGCTCGAGGGTGCGCCCGAGCGCGTCGCGCATCCCGTCTTTCTCGATCCGACGCAGGTGGTGACGAGCCCGGCGACCGGAATCCTCTCTCCGAAGGTGGAGCGGGGGCAATACGTCGCGGCCGGGACTGTGCTGGCCACGATCACGGACTTCTTCGGTCGAACGATCACCGAAGTGCGCGCGCCATTGGCCGGCATCGTGCTCTACATCGTCGCCACGCCACCAATCACGCAGGGGGAACCCGTGGCCTTCATCGGTGCTATTGCCTCCTCCAGATGACGCGCGCAGCCCTGTGGGAGAGCGCGTCTCCGCGATGCTTCTCACGATCCTGTGAATCGAACGCCGTGGCCGCCTTTCGGGTCAGGTGGGGAAATTCCCCCGGCCTGGAGGGAAATCCCGCATGCCCTCACGAGGCCGATCGTGGGTCGAGGGGGGATAACGATTCGAAAATGCGAGACATAAGTGCGGCAGGAGGTGAAGTGGCATGGCGATTGCAACACAAAGAGAACGGCTATGGGCGGGAGGTATCGCATTGTCGTGCCGGACGTGGAGTACTGGAGGCGGATGGTCCCCTGTCAAGCGGCCTGTCCGGTGCGCACGGATGCGGGGAAGTACGTGCAACTTGTCGCTGAGGGGGCATATGAGACGGCCACGCCTTCGCATGGGTGCGCTCGCTCTTCCCCAACGTCCTCTACGATAAGGATGCTGAAGTGAATGTGGAGCTGGGCCCGCTGCACACCGTCTTCGATGATCAGGGATATGCGTACACGAGCCTCTTCGTCGAGGGGGCTGTCGCCAGGTCTTACTGTACCAACTTCTGCTCGGCCCTGCATCAGGAGGTGCAGGGGTATGTACTCGTGAGGCCGAGGTCCTGAAGCTTCGAGGGGGAGGGTGTCCTCCCCGTCGTGAGGTCATGGGGAGAGGTTATGGGGGAGAAAGCGGTGAAGGGAAAGCGCATCCTCATGGTCATCGCCCCGGAGGACTTTCGGGATGAGGAGTTGTTCATGCCGAAAGCGATCTTCGAGGCCGAGGGGGCGGAGGTGACGATCGCCTCCACGCGCTTGGGTCCGGCGCGCGGGATGCTGGGCGGAAGCGCTTCGCCCGATCTCCTCGTCGCCGAAGCGCGCGCCGAGGACTATGACGCCATCGTCGTCGTCGGAGGGATGGGATCGCCGACGCACCTCTGGGGGGACGAAGCGCTGCATCGGTTGCTCCGGGAGGCTGACGAGAAGGGGAAGATCATCGGCGCTATTTGCCTCTCGCCGGCGGTCCTGGCGCGCGCCGGTCTGCTGCGCGGGCGGCGGGCGACCGTGTACGTGACTGACGAGTCCATGAGCGCGCTGCGCCACGGGGGCGCGCACTATCAGCAGGTGGACGTCGTCACCGATGGGCGGATCATCACCGCCAGCGGGCCGCACGCCGCTGCCGAATTCGGACGCGCCATTGTGGCCCAGCTGGCGGGCCGCTCGGTTTGACAAGGGACGGGGTGCGAGAGCCATAGAGCCTCTCCTCGAAAGGGCCAATCGCTTCTTCGATCTCCCGCTGTGGGGGCGCCGTCGCGTTGTCTTGCTGTTGGCCGCACTTCTGCTCATCCCCACGTACCTCTTCCCCCTCGGGCGGATGACGCTCTACCCCAACCAGTTCCCCGACAGCCGGCGTCTGTCCTTCGGGGCCGCGGGCGTGATGCCCGTGAAGTTCTTCGGTGGAGCGGTGCGCGCGCATGCGGCGTTGCTCGCGGGAGGGCTGCTGTGGGGGATCGTCCCGATTCTGGTGGCGCAGCGGCTCCTGTGGCATCAGGACATCTGAGGAGGGGCGTCCTCAGAGGATCCATCCCCCGCCGATGACCAGATCATCCTGATAGAAGACGGCGGCCTGACCCGGCGTGATGGCGCGCTGCGGCTCGTCGAAGCGCACGAGCACAGATCCGTCCGCGCTCGGCTCGATCGTGGCCGACGCCTCCTCATGCCGGTAGCGGATCTTCACCGCGACGCGCAGGGGCTCGCGCAGCTCGGCGATGGCGATCCAGTTCGGGCTCACCACGCGGAGCGTCTCTCGGTAGAGGTCGCGCTCCTCGCCGACGATGACGCGGTTGCGGGCGACGTCCAGATCCACGACGTAGACGGGACGTCCCAGGGCGATACCGAGACCACGCCGCTGGCCGATCGTGTAGCGGTGAATTCCCTCGTGATAGCCGACGACGCGCCCGTCGGTCGTGACGATCTCGCCGCGTCGTGGTCGGGGGAGCGTCCGACGCTCCTCGGCCAACGGGTCCCGGCCGTCCAGCACGAGGCCTGTCCTGACGTACTGCTCGACGAAGCGAACATAATCGCCATCGGGGACGAAGCTGAGGTCCTGACTCTCCGGCTTCTCGGCCACGGGCAGGCCGAACTCGCGAGCGAGGCGTCGGACTTCGGACTTCGTCAGATGCCCCAGGGGGAAGAGGGCGCGCGCCAGTTGCTCCTGCGTCAGCTCGAAGAGGAAGTAGGACTGATCCTTCTGTCGGTCCACGCCGCGTCGGAGCAGGAAACGGCCCCGCGTCGCATCCCACTCCAGGCGCGCGTAATGCCCCGTGGCCACCCGCTCGAAGCCCAACTGCTCGGCGAAGCGGAGGAAGGTCGCGAACTTGATCCGCGAGTTGCAGGGGACGCAGGGATTGGGCGTGCGCCCGCGCAGATAATCCCGAACGAAGGGGAGGACGATCGTCCGCTCGAACTCCTCTTCGAGATTGAGGACGTAGAAGGGGAAGCCCAGATGCGCGGCGACGCGCCGGGCGTCATAGATGTCATCGAGCGAACAGCAGCGCGAGGGCAGAGGCTCCCCGTTCGGCCCCGTGAAGCGGCGCTGGTTCCAGAGCTGCAGCGAGAAGCCGACGATCTCGTGTCCCTCGCGCTTCAACAGGGCCGCCGCCGTGGAACTGTCCACGCCTCCGCTCATGGCGACGGCAATGCGCATCTTCGCGCCCATGTGTCCCCCGGTTGTAGTAGCACGCCTTCTGCAAAGATGCTATCATAGCAGAGGCTATGTGGGAAGTGGCGGAGAAGTATCGGATCAAGAGAGAGCCATTCTATCTGCCGACGAACAACGAGGTGGAGTTGTTCACGGCGGCGTATCATCAGAAACTCCCCGTGATGTTGAAGGGCCCGACCGGGTGCGGCAAGACGCGCTTCGTGCAGTACATGGCGTGGCGGCTCGGACGACCGCTCATCACCGTCGCCTGTCACGAGGACCTCTCGGCGACGGATCTGGTCGGACGCTTCCTCCTAGAAGGGGAGGAGACGGTCTGGCACGATGGGCCGCTGACGACGGCCGTGAAGATTGGCGGCATCTGTTATCTGGACGAAGTCGTCGAGGCGCGCAAGGACACGATCGTGCTCATTCATCCCCTCACCGATGACCGGCGCATCCTGCCCATCGAGAAGTTGGGGACGCTGCTGGAAGCGCCCGATGAATTCATGCTCGTCATCTCCTACAATCCCGGCTATCAGAGCGTGCTCAAGGACCTGAAGCAATCCACGCGGCAGCGCTTCGTCAGCCTGGAATTCACCTATCCCTCCTTCGAGAACGAAGTGCGGATCGTCATGCATGAGGGCGGTGTGGACGAGGAGACGGCGTGCGATCTGGTGCGCATCGGCCAGAAGGCGCGGAACCTGAAGGGGCATGGCCTGGAGGAGGGCGTCTCCACGCGCTTGCTCGTCTACGCGGCCCAGCTCATTCGGAGCGGCATCCCACCGTACGAGGCGTGCGAGGCCGCGATCATTCAGACGATCACGGACGATCCGGAGATTCAGCGCAGTCTGCGCGAGATCGTGACGACGATCATCTGAAGAGGCGTCGCGGGCGTTATGGATGATTCGATGCGCAGGGCCTTGGAGAAACAGTTGAGCGGGGTGACGCCGGAGAAGGCCGAGCATTTGGTGGGCCGGATGCTGAAGCTGCCGGCCGATCGCGCCTTCCTCCTGCTGGAGGCGGGATTGGGGTTGGCGGCGACCAGCGTGCGCGCGGCTGCCGAGTTCGTGCGCGTCGCTTCGGAGGTGGGGACGGTGCTGGACCCGGAGGGGCTGAAGGTGTGGGGGGAGATCGGTCGCCGCCTGGCGAGCGTGAATCCGGAGAGCGCCATCGCGTTCTTCCAAGCCAGTCCCTCGGTGCTCTCAGCGCTCCCCGCGCGTCTGCGGCGCGAGCTGCTTCTGACCGCTCATCGGCAGTCATTGATCTCCAGCACGGTGGCCCTGGACGGCTTCCGGGCTGCGCCCGAGCTGGCGCGCGCGATCGAAGATGAGGAGTTGGCTGCGCGCGTGTACGCCATCGCCGGGGAGATCGCTCGCCGCAGCGCGACGCAGAGCGCGGAGTTCCTGGCGCGCGCGCCGGAGGTGATCGCGCGCTTTCGCCATCGGCATCCGCCGCGAGCGCACGCTCGCGATCTCTCGGATGCAGCCTCGCGTCGGTTGCTGGAGCGGGCGCTCACGCTGGCCGCTCTCTTCGCGGAGAAGGCCGGAGGACTGGCGACGGAATTTCTGTTGGCCTTCTCCCGCATGCCGAGGGCTCATCGCCTCGAAGATCACCTCAAGGTGCTCGATCACACCCACGCTTTCCTGGAACGCGGTGGCGGTATCGCCTTGCACTACTTTCATGTGGCCGCGCGCGTCCTCGCCGTGGCGGGGGCGGAGGCGCTCGCTCGATGGACGGATCTGACCTGGCGCATCGCCCTGCAGGACAATGCCGCCGTGTATAACTTCTTGAAGCTCACGCCGCGCGTTCTGGAAGCGCTCGCGCAGCTTCAGACGAGAGCGTCGGAGCCCCTCATTCCCCGGGTACTTGAGGTCGTACGCCGCGTGAGCGAACGCAGTCTCGTGTTGGGGATCGAATGCTTCCGCTCCAGCCCCCGCGCCTTGGCCTCGGCCACGGTGGAGCAATTCGTGCAGTGGGCCGAAGCCGGATTGGCGTTCTCCCTCAGAGAGAGTCGCCGCGCGCAAGCCTACTATGCCTTGGAGACGAAGGCGAGCCAGCAAGCTCTTCGGCAAACGGCCGGAGGCCTCACGCTCGATCGGGTGAGTCAGACGTTGCGCCTCTACATTCAGGCGATGACCGGACGCTCGGTGACCATTCAGCCGTTGAATCATCTGCCCGATCGCGTGGGGGTGAACGACGGCAAGACGATCTATCTGCCGGCGGCTGTCTCGGAGTTCGGGGATGAGGAGGCCGATTTCAAGCTGTACAAGGTCTTGGCCGCTCATGCTGCCGGGCAGATGGAGTTCGGCACCTATGCCGGCGATCTGCCCGAGCTGCGGGCCTTGGCCGACGAGTTGCGGCGGGAGTATCGGGTTTCCGCCGCCGAGCGTTCGGCCGACTCGGTCACCTTCTCGACGATCCTCGCCCTCATGCCGGATCGCGAGTGGGCCGAACGCGTGTTCACCACGCTCGAGAACGGGCGCATTGATTTCCTCCTGCGCCATCACTATCGCGGATTGCGTCGGGACCTCGATGCCGTGCGCCAGTGGATGCGCGCGCGACGGCCACCGCTGGAGGAGCTGTCCCCTGCGGATCGCGTCCTGGAGCTGCTCTTTCGCTTGGCGCTCCTGGGGGGGGTCTCCGATGACGTGCGCGAACGGTTCCCGCAACTGGTGACGTTTCTGGAGAACGTCCTGGATCGGTTCGTCTGGAGAGTGGAGGCGACGGTCGCCGATAGCTTACGCGCCGCGCATGTGATCCTGCGGTTGCTCCAGGCTGAGGGGGCGGCGCGCGAGGCCGAGACCTCCGCCCAGGGGACGAGCGCCGAGGACGCACAAGCTGCGGGCGAGCCGGAGATGAGCGAGCCGCCCGTGCCTCCGCGCCTACTCGCGGAGCGCCAACCTCATCCGGCCGATCGCCTGGAGCCCTTCAACTTCTGGATCCGACGCCACCACGATCCCGAGCGCTTCGAATGGGAGCATCTGCAGGATTCCCCCTTTGCCGAGGAATTAGAGCAACAAGAGCTGGAGCCGGGAGATCAGGCGTTTTACTACGAGGAATGGGATCATGAGTTGGCCGATTTCCGCACGGCCTGGTGTCGGGTGATCGAGCGGCCCGCGCGGCGTGGCCCGCGACACTTCGTCCAATCCGTGCGCGCGCAATACGGGCCGATGATCTCCTCGATCCGGCATCAGTTCCAATTGCTGCGCCCCGAGGCGCTGCAGAAGATCCGCGGGGAATTGGACGGCGAGGAGTTCGATCTGCAGGCGGTGATTGATTATGCGCTGGATCGGCGCACGTCCGGACGCGTCTCCGAACGGCTCTACGTGCGGCGGTTGCGTCGCCAGCGCGATGTGGCCGTCTCGTTCCTGCTGGATATGTCCAGCTCGACGGCGCGCACGGTCGCCCCGCGTTCGGCGCGCATGGGGGCCCCGCGCCCGAGCAAGCGCATCATTGACATCGAAAAGGAAGGGCTGGTGCTCATGAGCGAAGCCCTGGAGGCCGTGGGCGACCGCTACGCCATCCAAGGCTTCACGAGCGAGGGCCGGCACAATGTGAAGTTTTATATCATCAAGGACTTCGACCAGAAGTATTCGCCCGAAGTCGAAGCTCGCATCGGCGGGATCACTTATCAGAATAACACGCGCCTGGGAGCTGCCATTCGTCACGCGACGGCTCGCCTGGTGCAGCAAGAGGCGCGCACGAAGCTCCTGATCATCCTCAGTGACGGTCGCCCCTACGATCATGACTACGGCGACGCTCGATACGCGCGCGAGGACACGAAGATCGCCTTGCGACAAGCGCGCATGGCGGGCGTCATCCCCTTCTGCATCACCATTGACCGCGAGTCCGAGATCCAGCTCCGGGACATGTACGGA
>BEHK01000064.1 GCA_002898775.1 bacterium HR08
GGAGAAGCGGGACGAAGGGGTCTACGCGACGTTCCTGCTGCACGGCGTCACCGGTAGCGGGAAGACCGAAGTGTACATCCGCGCCATACATGCGGCGCTCGCGCGCGGGAAGACGGCATTGATGCTCGTGCCGGAGATCGCACTGACGCCGATGCTCGGTCGGCGATTGCGCGCACACTTCGGTCGAGACGTCGCGCTGCTGCACTCTTCGCTCTCCGAAGGTGAGCGTTTCGACCAGTGGCAGCGCATCGCGCGAGGCGAAGCGCGCGTGGTTCTCGGCACGCGCTCGGCTGTCTTCGCGCCGCTCTCGAACCTGGGGCTGATTATTGTGGATGAGGAGCACGATCCCTCATACAAGCAGGACGACGTCCCGCGCTATCACGGGCGCGATACGGCCATCATGCGGGCGCTCCACCATCAGGCCGTGGTGATCTTGGGGAGCGCGACCCCGTCGCTCGAATCCTACCACAACGTCCACCTGGGCAAATATATCTACCTGCAACTCGGCGAGCGGATCGGCGGTCGGCCCCTGGCCAACGTTCATGTGGTGGATATGCGCGAGGTGTTCGCCCGATATGGACGTCAGGTCGTCCTCTCCGATGAGCTGGTGGACGCCTTGCGGGAGACGATCGAACGCGGCGAGCAAGCGATCCTCCTGCTCAATCGGCGCGGCTTCTCCTCCTTCGTCCTCTGCCGTCGCTGCGGTCTGACCATGCGCTGCCCTCGTTGTGACGTCTCGCTCACATACCATCGCTCGGTCGAGCAGCTCATCTGCCACTATTGCAATTACCGCACGCCGGTACTCGCGCGCTGTCCGAGCTGCTCGAGCGAATACATCTACTTCGCGGGCGTGGGGACCGAGCAGATCGAAGAACGGCTTCGTCGTCTCTTCCCCGATCTTCGCCTCGCGCGCTTGGATCGCGACACAGCCAGTCGGCGGCGCGCTTACGAGCGCATCCTCACGGCCTTCGCCGCCGGGGAGATTCAAGTGCTCGTGGGCACGCAGATGGTCGCCAAGGGCCATGATTTCCCGAATGTGACGCTGGTGGGCGTCATCTCCGTAGATGCGATCCTAGGGCTGCCGGACTTCCGCGCGGCCGAACGCGCCTTCCAACTCCTCACGCAATCGGCCGGTCGCGCCGGACGCGGCGATCGTCCGGGGCGCGTCCTCATCCAGACGTACTATCCGGAACATTATGTGCTCCGCATGGCCGCCGCGCAGGATTACGAGGGATTTTACCAGCGCGAGATTCATTTCCGCCGGATGCTGCACTATCCGCCGATCACGACGCTCATTCAACTGATCGTTCAGCATCGCGATTTCGAGCGGGCTCGGGCGCTCGCCGAAGAGCTGGCGCGACACGTGCGCGCGGCTGATCCGTCCGGCCTCCTGCGCGTGCTCGGCCCGGCGCCAGCTCCGATCGGCCGATTGCGCGGCCGCTACCGCCTGCAAATCCTCATCAAGAGCCGTCACCGTCTGGCCGCCCATCGCGCCCTGGACTTGGCGCTGGAGAACCTGCGCGCCTCGGGCTTCGATACTCACGCTCTCATAATTGATCCCGATCCCGTCGAGATGATCTAATGCTGCTCCTGCCGGCGCGAGGTCGCTCCTTTGCCGCTCCGCCTCTCGCCAAGACTGAGTCCGGGCCATGAGTTGGGCCGAAAGGGGAACCTCCCTGCTTTAAAGGGAACACAGCAGCCTGACCACCAAAGGGAGGTTCCCATGGCGAAGGATAAGGGCATTCCGCTCGCCACTTAAGTTTCGCCCCCCTGCTCTATCGCTTGGCGCATTCGTTGCACGTCATCCAGGGGAATGGCCCCTGCGAAACGCAAAAGCCGATGCCCAGGCACACCACGGGGCACAGAGCGCGCCAAGGCACGGGTGAACTCCAACACTCGCCATTGCCATTCGTAAGGCAAGGATTTGAGTCGCTCAAGGATTACCCCAATCACCATCGTGCTCATTGTTCGTATTCCGAACATCACGAAGCAGGCTAACGGCCAAGCTCAGCCGCCTGCCGGAGCGCCGGCGAAGGCGGGTCGGCTGCAGCGGGTGTCAGGCTTCTGCCCAATGGCGACTACTTCTTTGTTCACAGGGGGAGAGCGCGAATCCGGATACGTCCTTCAGTCACGCTTATAATCGCACCGCTCGCTAGAACCCCCGCATGCTCCTCTACTAGGAGATACTTGTTGACATTTTCAGGACGCATATTTCGCAGACGAAACACAATGACACTGGGGAGTTGGGCACCACTTGCAGCGACGAGCTCCCCGAAGTCCAGGTCATGGGTGAGCAGAATGAACTCCTCCTCTCGCGCTTTGGCCAGGATCGCCGCATCTTCCAGGCGGTCTAACCCCTCCTCATGGAGATGCACCGCCTCATATCCTCGTTCCCGGAGAAAAGTCACCGTTCTCGGTGAGATTCCCATATCTGCCAGAAATCTCATGCCGGGCTCGGCTCCGGAGCATAGATGGCCTCTTCAGCCAGCCAGGCGGCATAACGCAACGCCTGGCGCACATCTTCTGGCTCCAGGTAGGGGTAGGCTTCAACAATTTCTTCAACACTCATTCCATTGGCGACCAGGTTCAGAATCAGAGAGACGGTTATTCGCGTACCTCGAATGCAAGCGCGCCCACCCATGACCTTGGGGTCAAAGGTGATCCGATCAAACCCCGGTACAGAAATCATCTTTTGCCTCCTGACCGACGACCAAAAGTTTCGCTGCGCTGTAACCCGCTACACAAAGCGAGAAATAAGGCTGCTCCAGCGAGCAGCACGATTCCGCTCACGTCGGTTCCAGAGCCGATAGCCACTTCATGCGATGAATCCCAAGCCAATGCATAGGCGCCCTCTATTCGCCTCAGCCGCCGCCGTGATACGCCAGACTCCATCGCCCACCAACCACGAACGCAAATCGCGCCCGCATACCCGCGCCGAAGGTGGTCGGCTCGCAAGCGCGTGTTCGCCACACATCGCCGACCGGCGCAACATACCACCGCCGGCACGCTCGCCCTTTCTCTGCCGGCAAAGCACCCTTGCCATCACACCCGACAAACTTTATAGCACGACGGCAGGCAAAGTGCCACAACCTAGTACTTCATCTTTGTGCGTCTGACCTGCACACGTGGGCTACCAGTGATGTTGGACTCCCACTGGGGTACCTGCGGCGGTTCTCGAACGGTTCGCTGAAGGCTCCATAACGCCAAGACACAGACAGAGTACCAGTGCTGCTCCTGCCGGCGCGAGGTCGCTCCTTTGCCGCTCCGCCTCTCGCCAAGGCTCTTGACAGTGCCCGATCTCGCCCCTATTCCCATTAAGGGACATCATCCTGAGGAGGTGATCGCTCATGCGGAGTGGGAAGATGCGCTGTGGGCTTGGCCTCGTCGGAGCGCTCATCCTGGCGAGCATGTCGGTCTCCCCACCGTCGCGCGCCGAGCACCCGAGCCTGTTGAGACCGGCGGTGTGCCGCGGGCGCCTTCTTCGACTCGAGGGACAGTGGCTGCGCGCGGGCGCGCAGGGCCTCTTCCTCAGCCGCGATCAAGGGGCGAGCTGGCAACGCGTGGGGCAGGGCTTGGCTCCCGACACCGTCCCCCTTGTCCTGTGCGCAGCTCCGAGTGACTCGCGCCGGGTGTATCTGGGGACGCTCCGGCATGGCGTCTATCGCAGTGATGATGGAGGGGAGACGTGGCGATCGGCCCATCACGGATTACCCGAAGCCTCCATTGGACAGATCCTCGTGCATCCGGAAGACGCGGATCTCGTCTACGTGGCGACGGATCTCTACGGCATCTATCGCACGCGCGACGGCGGCGAATCCTGGGAACCGGCAAACGATGGTCTTCCGGTTCCCCTCGCCTATCGAACCTTCACGCCTCGGCTCGTCATGAGTCCCGTGGACTCATCGCGCCTCTATGTCTTGATCGGTGCTCCCCTCCATTCCCACCGCGTGGGTCACGCGGTGTATCGCAGTCGGGACGGCGGCGACCGATGGGAGCGATTCGCCGACCTGCCCGATGAGACGCCTGTTGAAGACCTCCGCATCAGCCGATATGATCCGCGCGAGCTGGAGGTCGTCCTCGATGGGAAGGTCCTGCGAATTCGGGACGGTGAGATCACTGAGGACGCAAGGCTCTGGGAGCCGACAGAAGCGCGCCAGGAGAGCCGGATCGCCGAGGCGCTGGATTTCGACGCCGGGGAGATCGCCGTCCTGCATGACGACGGGACGCTGCTTCACGTCTTCGATCTGGAGAAGAAGACGCTGCAATTCACGCCCATCGGGAGCGGCGGTTTCGCCGTCGCTCTCTCGGATCTCCTCTTCGAGGAAGAGCTCGGACAGCAGTTGGCGCTGAGGAATGATGACGCTTTGGAGATCGCCCTCCCCTTCCGCTTCCCGTTTTACGGACGAGATCGGGATCGGATGTTTGTGAACTCCAACGGAAGCGTCTCATTCGGCGGGCGGCGGCTCTCGCCCAATCCCTCGACGGTGAGCGATCTGCCCATGATCGCACCGCTGTGGACGGATCTGGATCCGAGCACGCGAGGGGGCGTCTTCCTCAAAGCCACCTCGGAACGAGTCGTCGTCACCTGGAACGACGTGCCGGAGGCGCGCAGATCGAACGTCAACACGTTTCAGATCATCCTCGAACGAGATGGGCGCTTCATGCTGAGCTTTCGCCGCGTGGAGGCGCAGACGGGGCTGACCGGCGTCTTCAACGGGAATGTGCTCGCACAAATCCTCTTCGGCCGCTCGGTGGACTTCTCGGACAGACTCCCGCTGAGGGGCTCCACGCTCCCGGCCGTGTACGAGCTCTTCGATGGCGTCTTTCGAGACGACCGGATCGCGCAGCGGTTCTATCAGTCCCATGCCGACGACTTCGATATGCTCGTGGTCTTCGGCGCCAGCTCGATCCCTCACGATGTGACCGATGGCCCGTTCGTCTATTACAAGCCGATCCGAAATGACGTCAACGGCATCGGGCAGAGCGTGGGGACCTTTCACGGTGGGCCTCAGGCCTTCGGCAGTCAGGGTCGTCTTCAGGGCTTTCTCAACATGAATACGCTCTCGCGATATCCGGCCGATCCCGAGCAGGTGTTTCACAACGGCGTCTACTCGGCGCTCACCTTGCTGGCGCGGGAGACCGGACGCCGCTGGATCGCCTATGTGAACTTCAACGACGGCGGCGTCGAGAGCAGTGCCTTGCGGAGCTACGCCAACGAGTGGAGCTTCTTCCTCGACACGGATGCCTCCGTCATGGGCGGGAACAATTGGGTGGACAACGGCGATGGGACGTTCGAGAGTCTGGAGGCAGCGCTGCGGTACAGCCCGCTCGATCATTACCTCATGGGCCTTCGCTCGCCCCGCGACATCCCCAACTTCTTTCTGATCATCCCCCCGGACGGCTACACGCGTCGCACCGCGAGCAGCCCGCCGGAAGTCGGCGCCATAGTTCCGGGCACGCCGAAGATGCTCACGCTGCAGCAGATCATTCAAGTCGAAGGTCAGCGCTCCCCTGCCTACCCTCGCGCGCCCACGGTCTTCCGCCAAGCCTTCATCCTCGTCGTGCCCAAAGGCGAGACGGTCTCCGTCAGCGACCTGGAGAAGCTGGATCGTCTCCGCACGGAGTGGGAGATCTTCTTCCGCATCGCGACGGGAGGGCGAGCTCGGATCTTCACACGGCTGAAGACGCCGTCCTGAGCGAACGGCCGGCAAGAGTATACCCCACCTGCTGCCGATGCGCAGGGGGTGGCCACCCCTCGGTCAGGATGCGGATACCCGGCCTCGCGAGGAATCCCCTCCCGGTTGGCCACGGCGCTTCCTTGACGAACGCGGGCGGACCATGGAGAATTGAAGGCTCAAGCGCCAATCGGGGAGATGGGACATGTATCGAGGGCGCGAAGGGATGTGGTCGTGGATCCTGCATCGCGTGACCGGCCTGGGGATTCTGCTCTTTCTCGCCATTCACATCGTGGATATTTACCTGCTGGGATGGCCGGACCTGTTCAACAAGCTCCTCTTCTTCTATCGCCATCCGGTCTTTCGGGTGGCCGAGGTCTTCCTCGCGGCAGCCGCGCTCTATCATGCGCTCAATGGCATTCGCATTCTGCTCGTGGACTTCTGGGTGGAGGGGACGCGGTTCCATCGCCAGATCTTCTGGGCGCAAATGGTGCTCTTTCTGCTCATTTGGATCCCCGCATCGCTGTGGATGCTCAGCCCGGTCGTCTTCGGGCGATGAGGAGGGGATTATGTACGCGGGACGAGAGCGACCGACCGGAGGGTTTGAGCTCTTCGCCTGGTTCTTCATGCGGATTTCGGGGCTCCTGTTAATCATCTTGGTGCTCGGACACCTGGCCATCATGCATGTGATCCACACGGTGGACGAAATTGACTTCGATTTCGTCGCGAGGCGATGGGGGAGCCCGTTCTGGCGCACCTATGATCTGGTGATGTTATGGCTGGCCCTCTTGCATGGCCTGAACGGGCTTCGGACGGTCATTGACGATTACGTGCATCGGCGGGGGTGGCGCGTCGTCTCGCTCGCGGCGCTGGCGGTGATCGGCTTCGTGCTTCTGGCGATGGGCACGCAGATCATCCTCACGTTCGAGGTCCCCAGCGGGCAGATGGCCTCTGGGCTTCCGTGAAGGGAGGGGGGATCATGACGACCGTTCATCGGTACGATGCCGTGATCGTCGGCGCAGGAGGAGCGGGATTGCGCGCGGCTCTGGAAGTCGCTCGGGCGACGCCGCGCGTGGCGGTCGTGAGCAAGCTCTATCCCATCCGCTCGCATACGGGCACGGCGCAAGGAGGGATCGGCGCGGCCCTGGGCAACATGGAGGAAGATCACTGGGAATGGCACATGTTCGACACGGTCAAGGGCAGCGATTATCTGGCCGATCAGGATGCCGTGGAGATCATGTGCCAGGAGGCGATCGCGTGCGTCTATGAGTTGGAGCATTGGGGCTTGCCCTTCGATCGCACGCCGGAGGGGAAGATCGCGCAGCGGCGCTTCGGCGGCCATACGCGCAATTTCGGAGAGGCGCCCGTGCGACGCGCGTGCCATGCCGCCGATCGAACGGGCCACATGATCTTGCAGACGCTCTACCAGCAGTGCCTCAAGCACGAGGTCCAATTCTTCAACGAATTCCACGTCCTGGACCTGCTGCTGGAGGACAACGTCTGCCGCGGTATTGTCGCCCTCTCGCTGGCGGATGGAGAGCTGCACGTCTTTCACGCGAAGGCCGTCTTGTTCGCGACCGGTGGATTCGGCCGCATGTATAAGGTCACCAGCAATGCGCGCTCGCTCACCGGAGATGGTGTGGCCATCGCCTTGCGTCGCGGAATTCCGCTGGAGGACATGGAGTTCTTCCAATTTCACCCGACGGGGATTTATAAGCTCGGCATTCTCATCTCCGAGGCGGCGCGCGGCGAAGGGGGCATCCTGCGCAATCGTCAGGGCGAGCGCTTCATGGAACGCTACGCGCCGACGCTTCTGGATCTGGCCCCGCGCGACATCATCTCCCGCTGCATGTACACGGAGATCCGCGAGGGGCGCGGCATTGACGGGAAGGACTATCTGCATCTGGATCTGACGCATCTGGGGCGGGAGGTCATCGAGAAGAAGCTGCCCGATATCACCGACTTCGCGCGGACCTATCTCGGTATTGATCCGGTTCGAGAGCCGATCCCGGTGCAGCCGACGGCCCATTATGCCATGGGGGGGATTCCGACCGATGTGCACGGCCGTGTCATCCGGGATGAGAAGAACACGCCCGTGCTCGGTTTCTACGCGGCGGGCGAATGCGCCTGCGTCTCCGTGCACGGGGCGAATCGGCTCGGCACGAACTCGCTCGTGGACATCCTTGTCTTCGGGAAGCTGGCCGGTCGGCACATGGCCGATTACCTTCGCGGCGCGGATTTCGCGCCTCTGCCCAAGGACGCCGAGGGACCGGCGCGCGAGGAATGCCAGCGGTTGCTCACGAGCAATGGTGCGGAGTCGGTCGCGCGATTGCGCGAGATCTTGCAGCGCGAGATGATGGACAAAGCCGCGGTCTTCCGGACGCGGGAAGGTCTGGAGGCGATGCTCACCACGCTGAAGGAGCTGAAGGATCGGTATCGGCGCATCCGCTTGCAGGACAAGGGGAAGATCTTCAACACGGACCTTCAGGAGGCGCTCGAACTGGGCTATCTGCTCGATCTCGCGGAAGTGACGGTCGTCAGCGCTCTGGCGCGGCGCGAGAGTCGAGGCGCGCATTATCGCGAGGACTTCCCCAAGCGCGATGATGCCCAGTGGCTCAAGCACACGCTCGCCTATCGCATCAACGGCGAATACGAGCTGCGCTACAAGCCGGTGGTGATCACCCGTTTTCAACCCGTCGAACGGAAATACTGAAGCGGAGAGAGCCTATGCGCGTGCTGCTGAAGATCAAGCGCTTCAATCCGGAACGCGATCGGGCGCCTTATTGGGCGGAGTATGAGGTGGAGGTCGAGCCGGTAGATCGCGTTCTGGATGCGCTGGAGTATGTCAAATGGCACCTGGATGGCACGCTCGCGTTTCGACGTTCGTGCGCGCACGGCATCTGCGGCTCCGATGCCATGCTCATCAACGGTCGCAACCGGCTGGCGTGCAAGGTGCTCATCAAAGACCTGGGATCTCCCATCACGGTCGAGCCCATGCGCGGCTTCCCCGTGATCAAGGACCTGGTCGTGGACATGGAGGGCTTCTTCGCGAAGTATCGAGCGATCAAGCCCTACCTCATCAACGATGAGCTGCCGCCGGAGACCGAGCGGCGGCAATCCCCCGAGGAACGCGCGCGTTTTGATGACACGACCAAATGCATCCTCTGTGGCGCGTGCACGACGTCGTGCCCGTCGTTCTGGGCCAACGGCGAGTACATCGGTCCGGCGGCCATCGTGAACGCGCACCGGTTCATCTTCGATAGTCGCGATCGCGGGGCGGCCGAACGGCTGGCCATCTTGAACACGCGCCTGGGCGTCTGGCGGTGCCGCACGATCTTCAACTGCGTCGAAGCGTGCCCGCGCGGCATTGATGTCACGCGCGCGATCGCTGAAGTGAAGCGAGCCTTGCTGTTCTCCGGAACCTAGCGCGAGTTTCCCCGAAGGAGGGGCCGGGCTGAATGATCCCCCGCCTCCACCCCCCGGCCCCTCCATCTGCGCGTCTCACCGCACGATCTCCTCGTAGGCCGAGCGGATGCGCTGCCGTTGTTCCGCGTGCTCCCGCTCCAGGTCCTCAGGTGAGGAGAAGCCCAGCCACCTGGCCATTTCCTCGAGCATGGCGCGATGCGTGGGCAGCGCAGGCAGGGAACGTCCCTTCATCACGCGCAAGGCATGATCGAGCAGGCGGAGGAAGGTGTATCCAGCTTCGAGGCGCTCATATTGCGTCGGTGTGAGGACGCCGCATTCGTAGAGATGGGCGATCAAGGGGATCGTCCCTCGCTCTTCGGGCTCAGGGATCCGGTGCTTCAATTGAAGATACCGCGTGGCGAAGTAGACATCCATCATCCCGCCCCTGCCGAACTTGAAGTCTCGCCGGGAGGTGGGGCGAGCCTTCTCTCGCTCGATCCGATCGCGCATCTCGCGCACCTCGAGGGCGAGCGTCTGAGGCGCCTTCGGGGCATGATGCAGGATGAGCGCTTGGAGTTCCTCATGGACGCTGCGGCCGAAATCCAGATCGCCGACAATGGGGAAGGCTTTCAAATAGGCGAGTCGCTCCCACGTGGCCGCTTTCGTCCTCAGGTAGTCGCGAAATGCCGACCGGCTCTGAGCCAGCGGAGACGCGCTCCCCCCAGGCCGCAAGCGCAGGTCCACGCGATAGAGAGACCCTTCATGCGTGATCGTCGAGAGGATGTGGATCACCAGCTCCACCACGTGCACGTAGGCCTCCTGCGCCGAGAGCGTGCGCACAGGGCTCGCCACCTGATCGTCGTACACGACGATGAGGTCCAGATCCGAGCCGTAATCCACACCATTATGGCCGAGTCGTCCGAGGCCGAGGACGGTGAAGACGGCGGGCGCATCGCCGGCGCCGTATCGGCGCTGCAACGTCCGCAGGGCCAATTCCGCGGCGACTTCGAGCGAGGCCGCAGCGAGCGCCGTCTGAAGGGCATTGACCTGACGCAGCGCCATCCGACCGAGGACGTCCTGATACCCGATGCGCAGCAGCTCTTCGGCCCACGCGCGGCGCAACGCGTTCATGGCGCGCGTCAGCTCCTGCGGCTCGTCCCCGTATTCGTCCAGTTCCTGCCGGAGACGCTGCGCGTACCAGGCGCGATCCGCGCCCCCCGGGAGGCTCGAGAGCCGCCAGAACTGTTCGGGATGCCGGATCAGCAATTGGGCGAGGAAATCGCTTGCGCCGAAGAAGCTGAGTAGCGCCGACGCTTCCGCCAAAAGCGCGCGCACGGTCTCGATCCGCTCCGAGGGTCTGGCCGATTGCGCTGCGGACGGCGAGGTGGCCAGTTCGGCGATCCACGCGCTGAAGTTCGCGACGGCGCGTCTGGGATTGAGCGCGCGCCGCACGCCCTCCAGGATCGGCCCCTTCGCCTCCGTCCAGCGCACGCCGGAGCGCGGGAAGGCGCGAGCGAGGCTGCGCCAGACGGCTTCGGCCCAAGCTTCCGGAGAGACTTCGGTCCGAGCGCCCGCAGCCCCATGACGCGCGCGCCAGAGGGGGGCCTTCTCGTGAAAGACGCGCTCGAAGATGGCCATGACGTTCTGACGATGCCGCTCCAGATCGCGGAGCAGCTCCGGACCGTCGGCGTACCCCATGCGCCGGGCCAGAGGCCGCAGCTTCTCCTCATCTCGCGGAACCACGTGTGTGCGCACGCCGTGCTCCATTTGCAACCGATGCTCGAGCGTCCGAAGGAAGATGTAAGCTTCGGCTAAATGCGCCCGCTCCTGATCGGTCAACCATCCTTTATCCGCCAGACGCTGCATCCCGATGAGGATTTGCGGATGGCGCACCCAAGGGTCGCGCCCGCCGTGATAGAGCTGAAGCGCCTGCACGATGAACTCGATCTCGCGAATGCCCCCGCGTCCGAGCTTGATGTCCACCCCATTGGGAGAAGCCTTCTCTTGATCCAACCGCGCCTTGGAAGCGCGAATGTCATCGAGGATCTCGGCGAAGGGCTCCGCTCGGTAGAGCACATCGCTCACGCGCGCGAGGAATTCCCGGACGAGCGCCTCGCTGCCGGCCGCTGCGCGCGCGCGGATGAGCGCCTGTCGCTCCCACTGGCGCGCCTCCGCGCGATAGTAAGTGACGGCCTCATCGAGCGCCACCACCAGATCCCCATCGCGCCCGCGCGGGCGCAGGCGCAGATCCACGCGATAGACGGCCCCCTCCGGCCCCACGCCGCTGATGAGGCGCGTGATCCGCGCGGCGAGCTTGGTGAAGAACTCCTTGTTCGTCATCTGCTGCGATGACGTTCGGCCTTCGCCCGAGTAGAGATAGAACAGGTCAATGTCGGAGGCGTAATTCAGCTCCTGGCTGCCGAGCTTCCCCAGGGCGACGATGGCGAACTCGGCCTCGCGCAGACGGCCGCGCGCATCGGCGACTTCCGGCCGACCGTAGCGATCCACCAGATCTTGCCAACTGCGCCAGAGCGCATGCTGAAGGATGACATCGGCCAGGTCCGACAGCTCGCGCATCGTCTCGGCCAGCGTCGCCCACCGCAAGCAATCCCGCGCGTAGATGCGCAGCAGCTCCCGCTGTTTGAATCGAAACAGGATGCGGGGGTACTCCAGATCCGCCTGCATCGCGGCGAATCGCGCCAGGTCGGCGAACACTTCTTCCTTCGACTTGACCCGATCCAAATCCTCCGCGGCGAACCACGGGATGTATTCGGGATGCGCGAGCAAGACGTCCCCGAGGTACGAACTGTGCGCGGCCAGGACCAGCAGATGCGCGAGCACCGTCGGCTGCGCGCGACAGAGGGGGATCACTTCAGGATGCTCCTCGCAGAGCCGCGCCAGGAACGTGCGCGCCGTCTCCGGCGTCGGCAGGCTCTCGATGAATTCTTCCGACAGTCGCACCGCCATCGCGCGAGCATCCCGCAGGGATTGTAAACCACCGTTCCGAGGGCTTTCAATGCGCGCGCTCTGCGTGGTCCGCGCCTTGTTCCCGCGCGCGCCCTCTGTCTATGATGAAGGAGCGAAGGCCCAACCTGCTCTCTCCGGAGGCGCGTCATGGAGCCGATGCCGGAGATTCGCACGTTGAGCGTTGAGGCGTCCGAGGCGGGGCAGCGGCTGGACGTGTATCTGGCCCGCGCGCTCGCAGCGCTGAGCCGCACGCGCCTTCAAACCCTGATTGAGGAGCAGGCCGTGCTCGTGAACGAGCGCCCGGCCAAACCGAGCTACAAGGTGCGGCCGGGCGATCGGATCGAGATCGAGTTGCCCCCTCCCCCGGCGCTCGATCTGCAACCGGAGCCGATCCCCCTCGCGATCCTCTACGAGGACGATGACCTCCTCGTTGTGGAGAAGCCGGCGGGGATGGTCGTCCATCCGGGGGCCGGGGTGTCCAGCGGAACCCTCGCTCACGCGCTGTGCTTTCACTTCCAGCGCCTCTCCACCCACGGCGGAGCCCTTCGACCAGGGATCGTGCACCGGCTCGATCGCGAGACATCGGGATTGTTAGTCGTGGCCAAGAACGAACGCGCGCATGAGGCCCTCGCGGAGCAGTTCGCCCGGCGCGAGGTTCAGAAGTTCTACCGCGCCCTCGTCATCGGACGCGTGGCTCAGCGCGAAGGGCGCATCGCCGCGCCCATTGGCCGACATCCCGTGCACCGCACGCGGATGGCCGTTCGTCCTCCCGGACAGGGCCGCGAGGCCCTCACCCTCTATCGCGTGCTGGAGTGGATCGGCGACTTCTCGCTGCTCGATGTGGAGCTGAAGACCGGTCGCACGCATCAGATTCGCGTGCATCTGGCTTCGGCGGGCCATCCCGTCGTCGGCGATGCCGTCTACGGACGCGCGCTCTGGACGAAGGTCAGAGATCCCGAACTCCGTCAGGCCATGGCGCAGCTCGGTCGCCACTTCCTCCACGCCTACAGACTGCGCTTCCGCCACCCGCGATCGGGGGAACCGATGGACTTCGCCTCGCCCCTCCCAGAGGACCTGAGCGCCTTCCTCACCGCCGTGCGCGTGAAGTCGGAGGCCTCCCGCTGAAGGCGCAGGGTCACTCATCCCCCGCAGCAGCCCGCCTCAGCGCGCGATCTTCACCTCCGTCCAATATCGGTCATACAGCAGCGTGGCCGGACCCACGTCCTGCAGATATTCGCTCTTGCGCAGCACGTCAGGGGGGATGGAGAACATCGGATGGCGCCGCAGTTCTTCGCGCAGCAGGGGCCGAGCGGAAGCGTTGGGCATGAGGTACATGATCTCGTTCATGTTCTCAGCGGCGACGACCGGATCCAGCAGATAGTTGATGAATTCGTGCGCCAGATCGGGACGGCGCGCCGAGCGCGGGATGCAGAGGTTGTCCACGATGAGCGTCGTCCCCTCACGCGGGATCACGAACACGATGTTCGGATTCTCCCGACGCGCTCGGAGGATCTGCCCATCCCAGGCCTGGGCGATCCACACGTCGCCGCTCAACAGGAGCTGATCGAAATTCGCGCTGTCATAGGCGCGCACAAGCGGCTTCTGCGCCAGGAGCCGATCGCGCGCCTGACGAAGCTGCTGCGGATCCGTGCTGTTGAGGGAATAGCCCAGAAGCTTCAGCGCGGCGGCGAAGACCTCGCGCATATCGTCGAGCATGGCGATGCGTCCGCGCCAGCGCGCGTCCCACAGGTCGGCCCAGCTCCGGATCGGCTCGGCGATCTTGTCCGCGCGATAGGCGATCCCCGTGACCCCGCGCGTGTACGGGAGCGAATACGTGTTCGTGGGGTCGAAGGGGAGATTGAGCGCCGCCGGATCGAGATGGCGCCGGTTGGGCACGCGGGTCAGAT
>BEHK01000065.1 GCA_002898775.1 bacterium HR08
AGGACCGACCATGAAGCCGGAGACATCCTGGATGAAGAGAATAGGCACGCCCTCGCGATTGCACGTCTCGATGAAATAGGCCGACTTCTCCGCGCTCTCGGTGTAGATGATCCCGCCCAGGCGGGGTGGTCCCCCTTTCGGATTCTTGATGAGCCCTCGCTGATTCGCGAGGAAGCCGACGGGAATGCCCTCGATGCGGGCGTATCCGCAGATCATCTCGCGCGCGTAGTCGGCCTGGAACTCCGTGATCTCGCCGCCATCGAAGAGCCGCACGAGGATTTGATACATGTCGTACGCTTGTCGGTGATCGGGGGGCAGGATGTCGTAGATCTCTTCCGGCGGGTGAAGTGGGGGACGGGGCTCAGCGATCGGCACTCGCGGGGACGGAGGGGCCGGGAGCAGCGCGATGAGCTCGCGAATCTTCGCCAAGCAAGCGTCGTCATCCTTGGTGCGGTAGTGCGCGACGCCGCTCACGGCGTTATGCACCCACGCGCCGCCGAGCGTCTCGCTATCCACGGTTTGACCGGTCGCCCCTTTGACGAGGTTCGGGCCGCCCAGCCCCATGAACGACGTCTTCTCGACCATGAGGATCACGTCGCTCAGGGCCGGTAAGTAGGCGCCGCCCGCAATGCACGGTCCCATGACGGCCGCGATCTGTGGGACCTTCAGATACCGCCGCATGATCGAGTTGTAGTAGAAGATGCGTCCGGCGCCATACTGTCCGGGGAAGACGCCGCTTTGATACGGCAGGTTGACGCCCGCCGAATCCACCAGGTAGACGATCGGGACGCGATTGCGCATGGCGATCTCCTGCATGCGCAGGATCTTCTTGATCGTCTCCGGCCACCAGGCCCCTGCTTTGACCGTCGCGTCGTTGGCGACGATGACAATGGGACGACCGTGAACGAGGCCGATGCCCGTGACAACGCCTGCCGCCGGCGCTTCCCCGCCATATTGGTCGTAGGCGACCAAGAGGCCGATCTCTAGGAAATCGCTGCCCGGATCCAGCAGCCGCTCGATGCGCTCGCGCGCCGTCAGCTTGCCCTGCTGATGCTGGCGCGCGATCTTCTCCGGACCCCCGCCCAGGCGCAGGCGCGCTTCTAACGCGCGCAGTTCCTCGACCCGTTGACGCAAGGTCAGAGGCCCAGTCGGAGACACGGCGGCGCGATCGTCCGCGCCGCGCGAGGGCGGAACCAGCTCCGCGGGGCGCTCTCGAGGACGTTCGGTCATAGGCTCACCTCTCCGTTCGCCGCACCTGCAGGGGGACGACCGGCGCGATCTGTTTCCCCTCGCGCACGGCGAAGAATCGGCGGACTTCCTCCGGCGTCAGGTATCGCCACATGCCCGGCTTCAGCCCCTCATCGGTGAGAAATCCGATCGCCACCCGCCGCAGCTTGATGACGGAGTGGCCGATCAGATCGAACATCTTGCGAATCTGGCGGCTGAGCCCTTGATAGAGCGTCACCGCATACCAGGCGTTCGTCCGAGTCCGTTCGATCTCGATGATCTCGCAGGGAGCCGTGCGCTGGCCATCAATGACGACGCCGCGCCGCAGACGCTTGATCGCTTTCTCATCCGGGATGCCTTTGACCTTCACGTGATAGACCTTGGGGATGCGGAACTTCGCCGAAGTGATCAAGTGGGTGAACTCTCCGTCATTGGTGAGCAGCAGCAGCCCTTCCGTGTTGAAGTCCAAACGCCCCACCGGATGCACGCGCGCCGGAAGCGGCGGCAGAAGCTTCGTCACCAGCGGTCGCCCCTGCGGATCGAAGAGGCTCGAGAGGTACCCCTTCGGCTTGTTGAGCAGGATGTAGACCTTCTTGCGCGAGCGCAGGAGCGGATTGATGAGCTTCCCCTGGACCTTGATGTGATCCCGTTCGGGATCGGCCTTCGTCCCCAGCTTCGTGACGACCTGCCCGTTGACGGTCACCATGCCCAGGCGGATCAACTCCTCGGCCTTTCGCCGAGAGGCGATCCCCGCTTCCGCGATCAGCTTTTGCAGGCGCACTTCCATAGTCGTTCACGAGACCGAGGCGCCCTCGGTCAGCTCCTCGAAGTCCTCGAGCGTCGGCAGTTCGCTCAGGTCATTGAGTCCGAATTGAATCAGGAACTCTCGCGAGGTGCCGTAGAGGATCGGGCGGCCGACCACCGGCTTTCGCCCCTTCGGCTCGATGAGCCGTTTCTCCAGGAGCGTTCGCACCGCGCGCGCGGAGTTGACGCCTCGAATCTCCTGAATCTCCGGCAGCGTGATCGGTTGTTTGTACGCGATGACGGCCAGCGTCTCCAGAGCCGCCATCGAGAGGCGGGCCGAAGGGCGGGTCTTCAGATATCGCCGGATATACTCGTGATGCTCCGGGCGCGTGCAGATCCGATATCCCCCGGCGATCCGCCTCAGCTCCAATCCGCGCCCCTCGGCCTCGTAGTCGCGCCGCAGCGCCTCCAGGGCCGCCGCCAGGGTCGCCCGATCCGCCTCCGGCAGGATCTGCGCCAGTTCCTGCTCGGTGATCGGCTCCGAAGCCGTGAAGATCAGCGCCTCCAGGATCGGCTTCAACTCCTCAATCCGCATGGTCATCCCGCGTCATCCGGAGGGCCGTCGCCTCCGCCTCCGGGTCCACGTCGGAGGCCCGGAGCGCCAGGATGCGACCGAACCGCTCCGTCTGCACAAGTCGAATGAGCGCGACTCGCACTAATTCTAGCACGGCCAGAAAAAGGATCAGCAATTCGCGCCGCGAGCACGCCGCTTCGAAGAGCGCCGTGATGTCCACGCGCTCCCGCTCCCGAAAGAGCGCGCGCAGCTCGGCGATCTTCTCGGCCAGCGTGATCTGCTCACGGGCGATCACCAGCTCTTGCCGCTCTTTGAGCCGTTCCATCGCCCGCTGGAACGCGCGGAAGAGATCGAACACCGTGGCGTTCACCTCGGGGTTCGTCTCGTCCGTCTCCAATCGCCCGCGCGTGAAGGTGGCCTGCTCCCGCTCGGCCCTCGACCAGAGGAGTTCAGCCGCCGCCTTGTACTTCTGGTATTCGAGGAGGCGTCGGACGAGCTCCTGCCGTGGATCTTCCGCTTCGGCTTCATCGGCCGCGCGCGCCGGTGCCGGCAGCAGCATCTTCGACTTGATGTAGATCAGCGTCGCCGCCATGACCAGATACTCGCTGGCGATCGTCAAATCCAGCGCCTCCATGCGACGCAGATAGTCGAGATATTGTTCGGTGATGCGCGCAATGGGGATGTCGTAGATGCTCACCTGTTCCTGCTTGATGAGATGGAGCAGAAGGTCGAGCGGGCCTTCGAAGACATCGAGTTTGACCGTGTAGGGGGAGAGCGAGGCGCGCTCCGGCTCTCGCTCGTGAAGGGGGATCTCCTCACATCGGTCCGGCGACTCGCCCTCGCGCCCCATGGCCTCCCCTACACCGCTATTCGCATGGCCGCGCGCACACAGTCCATCGTCTGCGCGGCGCGCTGACGGGCTCGACGCGATCCCTCGATCAACAGCTCGCGCACCTGTTCGGGACGGCTCTCGTAATACGCGCTCTTGTCGGCGATCGGGGCGAGCCGCTCGCGCAGGTTCTCGTAGAGGAGGCGCTTGCATTCCACGCACCCGATCCCGGCCCGACGGCACTCCACGTTCACCTGTTGCTGATGCTCCGGTGGGCTGAAGACCCGGTGCAGCGCATAGACGGGGCACACCTCCGGATTCCCCGGATCCGTCCGCCGCACGCGAGCCGGATCGGTCACCATCGTCCGCAGCTTCTCCCACATCACGTCGGGAGGATCGGTCAGGCGGATGTCATTGCCGTAGCTCTTGCTCATCTTCCGACCATCGGTGCCCGGCAATCGCGGAGCTTGCGTCAAGAGCGCCTGCGGTTCCGGGAAGATTTCCCCGTAGAGCTTGTTGAACCGCCGCGCGATCTCGCGCGTCAGTTCGATGTGCGGCACCTGATCCTCCCCCACCGGGACGAAATGCGCTTGATAGATCAAGATGTCCGCCGCTTGCAAGACCGGATAGCCGAGGAAGGCGTAGTTCCCCAAGTCCTTGTCCCGGATGTTCTCCCGCTGCTCCTTGTAGGTCGGGACGCGCTCCAGCCACCCGAGCGGCGTCACGCAGGAGAGCAACAGATGCAACTCGGCATGCTCCGGCACGAGCGATTGAACGAAGAGCGTCGCCCGATTCGGATCCAATCCCGCCGCGAGCCAATCCCCGACCATCAGCAGCGTGTTCGGGCGAATCTGCGAGGGATCCGCATAATCGGTCGTGAGCGCATGCCAATCGGCGACGAAGAAGAAGCAGTCGTATTCGTGCTGAAGCCGATTCCAATTCTTCAGCGCGCCCTCCAGATGCCCGAGGTGCAACTTTCCCGTCGGTCGCATTCCGCTCACCACGCGCGGCATATCGCCTCCTTCAGTGCACGAGGAGATACAGCTCGGTCACCGGCCGAATGCTCGTGACCATCCAGAAGACAGGGGCGAAGACGAGCCGCAGTACGCCGAGCAGCATCAACCCGTACAGCAGGAAGATGCCCAGGGGACGGATCTGATCCAGCACGTCGGCCGCGCCCTCCGGCAGCAGGTGATACAGGACCCAATGCCCGTCCAGCGGCGGGATCGGGATCAGGTTGAAGACCGCCAAGGCGACATTGAGGATGAGGCCGATGAGCAGCATCTTCCCTATGGGGACGAAGAAAGGCCCGAGCGCTCGCGCCGTCACCTCCCAGTCGGTGCCCAGAAGCAGAGTGAGCGCGAGGAAGCCGCCGGCCAGCAGCAGATTGCTTCCCGGGCCGGCCAGTGAGACCAGAATGTGATGCTTCCGCGTCTCCCGCAGGTGAAGCGGGTTCACCGGAACCGGCTTCGCCCAGCCGATCAGAGGCACGCCCGAGAAGAAGCTGAAGATCGGGAAGAGAATGGTCCCGAACAGGTCCACGTGCGCGGCCGGATTGAGCGTCACTCGACCCAGGTAATACGCCGTGTAATCCCCGAAGCGGTTCGCCGTCCACGCATGCGCCGCTTCATGCAGCGAGAGGGAGAAGAGGAAGACGACGAACCAAAGAATGAAGTCGCCCAGGCTTCGTTCCAACAAGGTTCCTCACTCCTTATTCTCGCCGCCGCATTGGGCTCACCACAGTTCGAGCAGATACCCCCGGATTCCCAGGGGGAGAAGGTAAATCTCCCCTTGTGTGCTCGCCAGGATCATGTGGCCCGCATCGTCGAAGGCCAGCCCGACCAACGTCTTCCCCGCCACGAAGAGGCTCGCCTCCCCTCGGGGCGTGATCTTGACAATGCCCCGACGCCCCCGCCAACTGGCCGCCACGTAGAGATTCCCCTCCACGTCGAAGGCGAGCCCTTGCGGTCGCCCGAGTCCGGTGAAGAAGAGGCTCACCTCACCTTCGGGCGAGACCCGATAGACGGATTCGTTGCTGGAGGCCGTCGGCCCCGTCACGTAGAGATGATCGTCAGGGCCGAACGCCAGGTGATACGCGGAGACGCTCGGCTCCAGTTCGACGAAGGGCTTCGCCTCGCCGATCTCGTTCACAGCGAAGATCGTCCCACTGCGATCGCCGACGAACATGCGACCGTGACGATCGAAGGCCAGACCCGTCGCGATGCCCAAGTCGCGCGCGAACGGCTCCGCCTCCTTGAAGGGGGAGATCCGATAGACCGTGCCATCATATCGGCTCGTCACGAACATCATCCCGTCGCGGTCGAAGGCGATGGCCGTCGCGTTCATGATGTCGTGCAGGAATTCGCTCTTCTCCCCCAAGGGCGAGATGCGGTAGATCGAGCAGGGGACCTTCTGCCCGCGACTGCCGCTGTAGGTGACGTAGATGTACCCGCTCTCGATATCGTAAGCGGGGTTGGTCACCGGATGCAGTTCGGTGGCGATCAAGCGGCCGACGAGAAAGGGGACGCTCGGGCTGCGCTCGCCGTCAACTTCGATCACCAGGGGGACCGGCTGCGGTTCTCGCCCGGCCTCACCCGGGACCGCCACCGTCACCCGATGGGGCGAGGCGCCGATGATGCGTCCCTCCACGTCGCCGAAAAGGACGCGGAAGCGCCCGAATCGGCGCGTATCCAAATCCCGACATGTGATGATCACCTCACCGCCCTCAACGCCCGCCGACGGTGAGACATCCAAGATCACCGGTTTCATACTCGAGCCATCGGCACCGGGTCTCCCGTGCGAGAATCTCCGATGCGACGTATAATCATAAGGCGAAGGCTCCGCCTTTGTCTACGGGAGAGCCTTTTGCGCATCGTCCCCGCGCGCTATAATCCCACTGAACGTCAGCTCATGTCGGGAGTGTACGAAGAGCTTCTGGATCGCTCGCTGCCGCACTCGGCCGAGACCGAGCGCTCGATCCTCGGCCTCATCTTGCTGGACAATGCGGCGCTCAGCCAAGTGCTGGGAATGCTCGAGCGCGATGACTTCTATGTGGAGGCGCATCGGCGCATCTTCGAGAAGATGCTCGCCCTCTACGAGAAGGGGCGTCCGGTGGATCCGATCACGCTGCGCGAGGAGCTGGAGGCGGCGGGCGAGCTGGAGCAGATCGGCGGCGCGGCGGCGATCGCCGCATTGATGAGCGGATTGCCCCAGCTTCAGAACGTCGAGCATTACGCCCGCATCATTCGGGAGAAATCGCTGCTCAGAAAATTGATCCGCGCGGCTCATCAGATCGTCACCGATTGCCTCGCCACGCCGGAGGATCCGGAGGACGTCCTGGATCGCGCGCAAGCAACGATCCTGCGCATCGCCGAGGAGCGTCTGACGCGCGGGTTCGTCGGCATCGGCGAGATCGCGCGGCGGCAGCTGGATGCGGTCGAGCAGATGGCCGGTCGGCCGCAGATGATCACGGGGCTGCCGACGGGATTCACGGATCTGGATCAGATGACGTCGGGGTTGCAGCCCGGCGATATGATCGTCGTCGCCGGACGACCGAGTTCGGGGAAGACGAGCTTCGCGCTCTCGATCGCTCAGAATGTCGCCGAGAAAGGATATGTCGTGGGGATCGCCAGCCTCGAGATGAGCAAGGAGCAATTGGTACAGCGCATGTTGTGCTCAACGGCGCGGATCAATCTGCATCGCTTTCGCGGCGGATTCCTGAGCCGGGAGGAGTGGGGACGCTTGGCCGAAGCGCTCGGTCGCCTGGCCGAATGCCGGATCTTCATTGACGATACCCCCGCCATGACGGCGCTGGAGTTGCGCGCCAAGGCCAGGCGCCTCAAGCATGAGAAGGGCCTGGATCTGCTCATCGTGGACTATCTTCAGATGATGACGACGCGCGGGCGTTTCGAGAATCGCCAGCAGGAGGTCTCCCATATCTCGCGCGAGCTGAAACAGATCGCCAAGGATTTGAACGTGCCTCTGGTGGCCGTCAGCCAACTCTCGCGCGCGCCCGAGACGCGCACCAGCCACCGTCCGCAGCTCTCAGATCTGCGGGATAGCGGCTCCATCGAGCAAGATGCCGATGTCGTCCTCTTCGTCTACCGCGAGGAGATGTATCATCCGACCGAAGAGAATGAGGGCATCGCCGAGATCATCATCGGGAAGCAGCGCAATGGGCCTACAGGCAGCGTGCAGCTCGCCTTCGTGAAGGAGTTCACGCGCTTCGAGAATCTCTGGCAGGAGTGATCCGCGCGCGGATGGTCAGTCCAGGGGAGGCGTGCTAAAATACCCTGCGGGTCAATCGCCGCGCCGGGAGGAGGGCCACCGGCGCGGCCGATTGATCGCGTGTGAGGGAGGGGGAGATGAGGCACACCCTGCGCGCCGCCATCGGTGTCCTCCTCGGATCGGGTGTCGGCATCCCGCCGCCCTTCATCCTGTGGCTCCTGACCGCTCTGGGCACTTCCGCTGGTCTTTGGATCGGCTGGGGGACCCGTCCGATCGGCTTCGCGCAGGACGTCGGCGCGCGGGGCCAACAGGCTTCGACCGAGCAAATCCCAGCTGTTCGGCTCGGCACCAATCTCGTCATCGTCCCCGTCACGGTCATGGATCCCTACGACCGATTCGTCACCGGACTTCGGAAAGAGCACTTCGAGATCTACGATGAGAAGGTGAAGCAGGAGATCGTCTTCTTCAGCGAGGAGGACGCGCCCATCTCGATCGGCATCGTCTTCGACGTCTCCGGGAGCATGCGGGAGAAGATCACGCGGGCTCGCACGGCCTTGCGGCGGTTCCTGGACACCAGCCATCCTGATGATGAATTCTTCGTCATCGCCTTCAATCACCAGGTGCAATTGGTTCAGGACTTCACCACGAGCGCTGAGACGATCATGTCCAAGCTGATGATGATCGCGCCCGAGGGGCGCACGGCCCTCTATGATGCTGCGTATCTCGGGATCGAGAAGGTGCGTCAGGGCAAGCACGCGCGCAAGGCCGTGCTGATCATCAGCGATGGGCAAGACAATTCCTCTCGATACACCTACGGCCAATTGCGCGAGCTGGTGAAAGAATCCGAGGTACAGATTTACGCCATCGGCATCTTCGGCTTGAACGAGCGGGCGACCTCCAATGAAGCGCTCGGACGCTCGATCCTGGAGGAGATCACCTCGCTCACCGGAGGGCGAGCGTTCTTCCCCGATACGCCCGTCGAACTCGACGATGTGCTCACGCGTATCGCGCTCGAGCTGCGCCATCAGTACAGCCTTGGCTTCTATCCGACGAACGCCTCGCGCGAAGGCGAGTGGCGCCGGATTCGCGTGCGCGTCAATCCCCCCCGCGGACTTCCCCGGCTGACCGTTCGAGCGCGCGAGGGGTATTATGCGATTCCGCCGCAGTGATTCGAGGGTGAGAAGCGAGGAGAAGAAGTGGCGTCCCTGCGCAAGGCGCGGGCCGTCGCGCAGGGGAGTATTCGCGGCGGCGCTCATTCTCTGGGTCGGCGCGAGTCTCGCGGTGTGGCCGCAGCAAGCTCCCTCTCAGAGACCACAGCCTCAGCCGCGCGGCGAGGAAGCCGGGGATGTCGTCGCCCTGACGTCCGAGCTGGTCGTCCTCGACGTCACGGTCGTGGATCGCCGAAATCATGTGGTCGCCGATCTGGAGAAGGATCGCTTCGTCGTGTACGAGAACGGGGTGCGACAGGAAATTGCCTTCTTCAGCCGGGAGGAGGCGCCCGTGAGCCTCGGCCTGGTGCTCGATACCAGCGGCAGCATGCGACGCAAGCTCAGTCGGGTCATCGCCGCCGCCAAGAGCCTCATGCGCCAGAGCCATCCCGAGGATGAGTATTTTCTGGTGGCCTTCAAGGGAGAAGCGGAGTTGCTGGAGGACTTCACGCAGGACGTCGCCCTCATTCATGAGGCCCTCGATAACCTGATCGCGAGCGGGCAGACGGCCCTCTTGGACGCCATCTATCTCTCGGTCGAGCATGCGCAGAAGCACGGAAAGCATCGGCGTAAGGCGATCGTCATCATCACCGACGGGGAGGAACGCAACAGCTACTATACGCGGGAGCAGGTGCTCGAGCGGCTGCGCGGATCCGACGTGCAGGTTTACGCCGTCGGATTCACCGAGGGCCTCGGCGAGGCGGCGATCTTCCGACAGACGGAGAGTCGCCGCCTGGGCGGTCAGGAGAAGAAAGCGCGGAAGCTCCTGGAGGAGTTGGCCCGCGAATCCGGCGGGCGCGCCTTCTTCCCGCAGAGCCTGGATGAGTTGGACACCATCGCCACCACCATCGCGCGGGAGTTGCGCACGCAATACGCCATCGGCTACTATCCGAGCCATCCCGAGCGCGACGGGAGCTGGCGGACCGTTCGCGTCGAGGTCCTCTCGGATAAAGAGCGCGGACCGCTCACGGCGCGAACGCGCGCCGGGTATTACGCTCTCAAGAAGGGCGCTCCGGCGAAATCGCCGTCACGATGAGGTGACCCCTCAGCTCCGCGGCGCGCCGGTTGCACTCCCCGGATTCACGTCCGGGGCTCATCGGCCGTCGGTCCGTAGATCCACGGCAGCGGGACGTTCTGCATCCGGAGATAGACCGAGAGCTGCCCGCGATGATGGACGCTGTGGTTGAGGACGAGCGTGCGGAGGAAGGACAGGCGCGACATCTCGTAGAGCACCTGTCCACCGCGAAGAAGTCGCCATGAGGCGAGCAGATGCTCGTCGCTCGGCCCCTTCAAAGCCGCCTCCGCTCGGCGGACGTTCTCGTCGTAGACGCGAAGCAGCTCGGCGACGTTCGTCGCCACATAGGGCGTGAATCCGGCGGTCGCGAAATCAAATTCCGACTGAGTTACGATCGCTTCCACCAGACCGGGCAACTCCGCCAAGTGCCCAGCCAGTCGTCCCAGTGTCATGGACTTCTCATGAGGGGCCCAGGTGAGGGCCGCCTCTGGCACTCGCTCCAGAAGCTTTCGCGTCGTTTGAGCTTCCTGCTGCAGCTCGGTGAGGAAGAGATCACTCAAGCGCATCTTCATCCCCTCCCAAGATGATGAGGGATACGCTCTTCCGCGTCACGAGCGTCCACCACAGCCATTCTCCGCGCCATACGGTGACAGCGCGCCCACCCAGGTGCACGCGCTCGCCCACTACGCGAACGCGAACGGTGCCGCCACGTGCGGAGGCCTGATCGGCGAGGAGTTCCGTTCGCCCCAGCCGTTGGCTCCAGAATGGCCCCAAGCAACAGTGCGCCGATCCCGTGACTGGGTCTTCGGGAACCCCAACGCGGGGGGCAAAAAAGCGGGAGACGACATCAAACGGCGGCGTGGTCGCTCGACTCGTGACGATGATGCCGCGCGTCGGAATCGCCTCCAGGACGGCGAGGTTCGGATCAAGCCGCCGCACCACATCTTCCGACTCGACCTCCACCAGATAATCGAATCGGCTTCGCCCCACGAAAACCGGCGTCACGTGTAATCCCTCCAGCAGAGCGAGAGGAGCTGCGACCGGTTCAGCGGGCGTCGCCGGGAAATCCAGCTCGATCCATTCGCCGTGGCGCGCGGCCGCGAGCACACCGCCGCGCGTCGCGAAGCGAATCGGCTCGTCCGATCGGACGTACCCTTCGGTCCAGAGGATGTGCGCGCTCGCCAGCGTCGCATGACCGCACAACTCGACTTCGGTGAGAGGCGTGAACCACCGGAGCTGGAATCCCTCTTCGCTCGGCCAGAGGAAGGCCGTCTCCGAGAGGTTCATCTCTCGCGCGATGTGCTGCATCCACAGCTCATCGGCCGGCTGCGAGAGCACGCACACGGCTGCGGGATTGCCCGAGAACGGCGCATCCGTGAATGCATGAACCTGAAACAGAGGCACCCCCATTCCCACTCTCTCCGCGCCTCCGGCATCTGAATTAGCCGAATCCCCTCATGAGGTCAAGGCATCGCGGACGATTCGGGAGAGAGGTTCCAAAGTGCGCGCGGAATCTCGGCGTCTCCCGCGACGGGTCGCGCCGCCGGTGAGAGCGCCAGTGGCCTCGGGCGAAGTCGAAGCAGACAACGGGCGTCCGGTTCCGGACATCCCTATGGGCGTGAGGCTCGAAGAGGAGGGAACGATGAGAGAGCATCCGTGGTCGCGCCTTCTCGGCGTCGGCGTGCTCTGCGCTTCGGTGGGGAGGATTCCCTCGCCCCTCGTCCTCTCTCAGAGCGTCGCCACGACGCGAGAGGATCGGCAGCGCGTCACGCTGACCATTTACAGCAACGACGTCGGCCTCGTGCGCGAGGTGCGCCGTCTGCGCGTCCCGCGCGGAGTCGTGCGCGTTCACGTTCAGGACGTCGCCCGTACGCTTGATCCGGCGACCGTCGTCGTGACGGTGCGCGATCGCGAGGGTCCCTTCGCGGTGCTGGAGCAAGAGTACGCGCACGATGTCCTCAAACCCGAGCGGTTGCTCGAACGGTCAGTGGGGAAAGAACTGACGCTCGTGCGCCGCCTCCTGGTAAATGGCGTGGAACAATTGGTCCCGGTCAAGGCCGTGCTGCTCGCCTACCGCGACGGCCAGGCTGTGTGGAAGATCGCCGATGAGGTCGTCATTCAACCGGCGATCGCGGAGATCCGCTTCCCCTCCATCCCGGAAGGATTGCGGGCTCAGCCGGCGCTCATCTGGACCGTGAGGAATGAGGCCGGGAGCGAGCGCGAGGTGGAGTGGTCCTATCTGGCCAGCGGTCTTCGATGGGAGGCGCATTACGTCCTGATGGTGGATGAGACTGAACGCGCGGCCGATCTGAGCGCTTGGGCGACGGTCACCAATCAGAGCGGCGTCGCCTTCCCTCAGGCCGAGCTGCGGCTGATGAGCGGCGAGATCCAGCGCGTCTCCTCCCCGCGTCCGCGCAGCGTCGAGGTGTACGCGCTCGCTCGCGAGGCGCAGGTTCAACAGCCCGAGGCGCGAGAGCAAGAGATCTTCGAGTACCACCTCTACACGTTCGACCGCCCGGTGACGCTCGAACAGGACGAGACGAAGCAGCTGGCTCTGGTCGCCGCTCGCGGAGTGACCGTGCGGAAGGAATACGTGGTGACCGGACAGGCGTATTATTATCGCCAACTGATCGAGCCCGGACAGCCGATCCGAGAACCCGTGCGCGTGACGCTCAGTTTCAAGAACGCGAAGGACGCGGGCCTGGGGCTTCCTCTTCCGGCCGGCATCGTGCGGGTGTACAAGCGGGATCCGCAGGCGGGCCCGCAGTTCCTCGGCGAGGATCGCATCGCGCACATTCCTCGCGACGAGTGGGTGCGGGTGACCGTCGGGCGAGCTTTCGATGTGGTCGCCGAGCGCCGACAGACGGCGTTCCAACGGATCGGCCGCGAGGTCTACGAATCCGAGTACGAGCTGCTCCTGCGGAATCGCAAGAATGAGGACATCACCATCACGGTTCTTGAGTCCGTCGGCGGAGATTGGGAGGTCGTGCATTCGACCTTCCCGTGGGAGCGGGCGGGGGCTTTCGCCATTCGCTTCACCGTCCCGGTTGCGCGCGGCGCTGAGGCCAAGCTCGTCTATCGGGTGCGGGTGAGATCGTGATCGTTAGGCCGCCAGCGGCGCGCTCCCAGCGTGCGGCGTCGCCGCTTCAAGGAGCGGACAGCCCGGCGGCAAGGCGGCGAGCTTGCGCCGGATGATGTCGGGCGAATATTTCCCGACGTAGTGCACGATCGTCTCCACGCGGATCTTGATGCTGCCAGCCGGCTTGGTCGCATCCAGATCGCCGAACTTGAAGTAGAGCGTGCCCGAGGCCTCGACGATCTTCTGCGTCGGCGTGTAAGTCGGCTGATCCATCCCGCATTCGTAGCTGGAGAATCGGAGGACGCACGTGATCCACGGGAGGCGGGCCGCGACTTTCGCCCCCCAGAGGATCTCGTTCGTGTTGCTGCTGTAGGAGGAGGGCCACACGTCCGAGATGTCGAAGGGACTCCTGATCCGCCCGGCGCGAATCTCCTCGCCGAAGAGCCACTGCAGGAGGTCATCGTCAATGGGGAAGTATTGGACCCAAAGGATCGGGAAGCCGTGCGCTTGCAGTTCGGCCTCGATCTCGTGTCCGATGCCGGGGTCCATGTGATACGGACGCGCCAGCACGAGAATGCAGGGGTGATCGTGGCGCGCGCACCAGGTGAGGATCTCCCGACTCTTCTGCCGCATCTTCTGATTGAAGGCGTCCAGGGCGCGGTATCCCGCCTCGACGGCGCGCGCCGTCTCTTCTTCGCTCAGATCGAGCACATCCTTCAGCGCCAGATAGAGCTGCTTGGGGACCTTCTGCGGCTCTCCGAGCGAGACGAACGGCGAGACATAGCGGATCCCATTCTCGGCGAAGACGTCGCGTTCTTTGAGGAACCCCGCCTTGATGTTCTCCGGCCCGGCCATCACGCGCGTGCAGGTGAGGGTATCGAGCACATGCCCGCGCAGGAAGGAGGGGAGGGAGTAGATCATCGGGCTCAGCAGGATGTCGATCTTC
>BEHK01000066.1 GCA_002898775.1 bacterium HR08
GCCAGGCGCGCCAGCGCGCGCTCCGGAGATTCGACCTCGGCCACGAGCTCATCCGTGACCTTGGACATAGCCTGCTCTCTCATACGGGATACCCCTCCTCGGTCACGCGCGCCCAGACGCGCGCCGCGAGCGCGGGAGTGAGAAAGCCCGGCTTGCGGACGAACTCCGGGTAGATGGCCAACCGCTCCCGCAGCTCGAATCCCCGCGCGCGCATCTGCTCGCGCAACCAGCCGATATGAGGCCATGGACGCTCGGGATTGATATAGTCGCGCGTGAGCGGGGAGATCCCCCCCCAGTCGTTGATCCCGGCTCGCAGCAATACAGCCAGAGCTTCGCTCGCCTTCGGCGAAGGCCCCCCCTGTTCCGAGGGGATCTCCAGGACGAGATTCGGCGGGGCTTGAATGTTCATCGCTTCGCCAAAGAGGAGTCGAGCGACGGCCACCGTGCGCGCCAGATCCTCCAGCGTCGGCTCCGGATGCGCCCGCATCGGCGTGTCCGGCTTCGCTCGAAAGTTCTGAATGATGATCTCCTGGATGTGCCCATAGGCCTCATGCAGCGCGCGCAACTGCAGGAGCGAATCCACGCGTTCCTCCAGAGTCTCGCCGATCCCGATGAGCACGCCGGTCGTGAAGGGGATGCGGAGGCGCCCGGCCTCGGCGATCGTGCGCAGCCGAAGGCGCGGATGCTTATCCGGAGCGCGGAAGTGCGGCCCCCCTGGCCGAAGCAGGCGCGGACTCGCGTTCTCCAACATCAGTCCCATGCTCACGCTCACCTCTTTGAGCGCGCGCATGTCGGCCGCGGTCATCACGCCCGGATTCACGTGCGGCAGCAGTTCGGTCTCCTGCAGCACGCGGGCGCACGCGGCGCGCAGGTAGCCGAGCGTCGTCTCATGCCCGAGCGCGGCGAGCGTCCGCCGCATCTCGGGGAAGGCGCGCTCCGGCTTATCGCCCAAGCTGAAGAGCGCTTCCTTGCACCCGAGCCGCTCGCCGGCCCGCGCGACCGCGAGCACTTCCTCGGGCGTCATCGTCTTCGCCGCGGGATCCCCGGGATCCTTCCGAAACGTGCAATAGGCGCAGTAATCGCGGCACAGGTTGGTGAGTGGGAGGAAGACCTTCTTCGAGAAGGTGATCGTGCGCCCGCGCCCCCGATCGCGCACCTCGGCCGCTGCCTCCAGAAGCGCCTCCCAGTCCTCGCCCTCCGCTTGAAGGAGAAGAAGGGCTTCTTCACGCTCCAGACGTCCGCCCGCCCGCGCCTTCTTCAACGCGGCGGCAAACGCGCGATACGAGAATCGTCCGCACCGGGGCATCAGCCCTCGCCCACTCGTTGTCACAAGCACTAACTGTACCGCACTTCGGCATGATGGGCAAATGGCCGCCTCGCGGGGTCTTTGCGAAATCCTCCGCGAGATCGTAAAATCCCAAAGGCCTTATGCCGAGGCACGACGCGCAGAAGATCGGAGGGTCGGCAGAGCGCAGCGGGCCTTTCCCCATGTCACCGAGGTGCTGGAGGACCACCTGATGAACCTCTTCTTTCTCGCTCGCCGTTTCGTCGCCGGCGTGGACGTCGAGAGCGCCATCCGAGTCGTTCGGGGATTGAACCAGAAGGGGGTGCGGGCCACGTTGGATCTCCTCGGGGAGAACGTCCGCGATCGCGCGCAGGCGGAGAAGGCGGTCGAAGCCTACGGCCATCTCCTGGAGCAGATCGCGACGTCGGGGATCGAATCGGACATCTCGGTGAAGCTGACGCAGCTCGGCTTGGACATCAGCGAGTCCTTCTGCGAGGCGAATATGGAGCGATTGCTCGCTCGCGCGACCGCATGCGGGAACTTCGTGTGGATTGATATGGAGGGATCGGCCTACACGCAGCGCACGCTGGACCTCTTCGTCCGCCTCGTTCGCGCGCACCCCAATGTCGGCGTGGCCATCCAGGCCTATCTCTACCGCAGCGAGCACGACGTTCGTCGTCTGGCCGATCTGGGCGCGCGCGTGCGCTTGTGCAAGGGAGCGTACAAAGAGCCGAAGACGATCGCCTATCGGCGGATGCGCGACATCCGGCGCAACTTCCTTCGCCTGGCGGAGATCCTCCTCGAGCGCGGGCGGGAACCGGCCATCGCCACGCACGATGACCACCTCATTGAGGCGGTCAAGCGGTGGACGGCTGAGCGCGGCATCGGTCCGGAGCGCTTCGAGTTCCAAATGCTCTATGGCATTCGGCCGCGCGCGCAAGAGGCGTTGGCACAGGCGGGCTATCGCGTGCGCGTGTACGTCCCCTTCGGCACGCATTGGTTCCCTTATCTCTCTCGTCGGCTGCGCGAGCGGAAGGAGAACGTGTGGTTCGTCGTGCGAAACCTCTTCGAGTGGTCGCGCCCATGAGGTGACGCCTCACCAGGCGACGCGCACGACGTGATGGGGAGAGACGCGGACGTAACCGCGCTCGCGCGCGAAGCGAACGAGGTCGCGCAGCAACTGCACGTCGCGACGGCAATACTCGACCACCCGCTCCGTATCGCCGGCGCGCCACCATCGGACGGCCTCCTCTCCGCTTCCGCTCTTGCCCTGTCCGAGGGTCGCCCGGACGAGAGTCTCCAGAGAGACGCGGCGCGCGAGCTTTCGCCTGAGGTCCGCGTGCAGATCGAGCGATTTGACGAAGAGCTTCCCCACCGGGCCGTAGCCGCTCAGGACGGAGAAATCGAAACGCTCGCCATTGAACGTGATGATGCGATCGAAGGTCTCCAGTTCGGCGATCAGGCGCGGGGCATCTGCTTCAAACCACACGCGGAAGTCATGCGCGTCATCCCAGGTGACGGCGACGGCGAGGCCGAAGGCGCGAATGTTCGCCCACCCGCCCGGCACCTCGTGCGCCAGCCTCTGTGTCTCTACGTCGAGATAGATCTCGCGGGGCATGCGACCTCCGAGGCCGCCGATTCCGGGAGCGCCGATGCGATGGCGCGACGGACCTCTGCGATCAGGGATTCGAGGGCCTCCGCGCCGTAGGGCATCGTCGGAATCGGATCATGCACGATGACCTGAACGCGTCCGGGCCGACAGCGCACCGATCCCTTGGGCATCACCTCGTAGGCTCCGCGAATCGTCACCGGAACGATCGGCACGCCCGCCTCCAGCGCCAGGAGGAAGACGCCTTTGCGAAAGGGTTGCAACGTCCCATCGGGCGTGCGCGTGCCCTCGGGATAGGCGAGGAAGCTGACGCCGCGCTTCAGCTTCTCGGCCGCGCCGCGCAAGCTCTCGATCGCTCGCTCGCGATTGGAGCGGTCAATCGGCACGCAGTCGATCCACTGCAATCCCGGATTCAGCAGCGGCCATCGAAACAGCTCCTTCTTCGCCAAGAAGGCGAGATCGCGCCCGAGCCCGACCAGTTGAATGAGTGGATCGAGCAAGCTCTGATGGTTGGAGAGGAAGAGATAGGCCCGGTGCGGATCGAGCTTCTCCACGCCCACGACATCGAAGCGCACGCCGCCCAGACGCAGCCCGATCCGAATGAAGAATCGGGCCGAGGCGTACAACACCCGCTTTCGCCGAGAGAGCAGAAAGAGCGCGAACACCGGCGGGGCGATCACAGCGAGGCTGAGGCCCCAGAACGCGAGCACCGCCCATCCGCGCGCGCGATCCCTCATCGCGACCTCTCCGCCGTACGCCGCTTGCCGCGGGTCGAGGATATGATAAACTCTTGCCCTTCGTCCGACAATGTGAGGAGGAGAGGGAAGAGTCTTTCGGAGGAGGGCGTATGAAGCGACGGTCTGTACGGCTCATGATCCTCGTCCTCGTTCTCCAGGTGCTGGTCGTTCCGGCTCAAGAGGTCATCCCTTCGCCCGCCTCGGTCCTCGGATTTCAACCGGGCGAGGATCGGCAGCTGGCCGATTGGACGCAGATCACGAACTACTTCCGACGCCTGGATGAAGCGTCTCCGCGGGTGCAGGTCCTGGAGATCGGGCGTTCGACGCAGAACCGTCCGATCCTCATGGCCGTCATCACGTCGCCGGAGAACATGGCTCGTCTGGATCGGTACCGAGAGATCGTGCGCCGGCTCGCCGATCCGCGCACTATCCCCGATGAGGTGGAGGCTGAGAGGCTCATCGCCGAGGGGCGGGTGATCGTCGCCATCACGTGTTCGATCCATTCGACGGAGATCGTGGCGTCGCAGATGGCGATGGAGCTGGCATATCGCCTGGCTTCGGACACTTCGCCCGAGACGGGCGAGATCTTGGACCGGGTGATCCTGTTGCTTTTCCCCAGTCCGAATCCCGATGGGATTGACATCGTCGCCTCATGGTACCGACGCACGCTCGGGACGCCGTATGAGGGGACGGCGCCGCCGGAGCTCTATCACCCCTACACCGGCCACGACAATAACCGCGATTGGTTCATGCTCACGCAGGTGGAGACGCAAGCCCTCACGCGCGTGCTCTATCGGGAGTGGTTCCCGCAGATCCTCTACGATGTGCATCAGATGGGGTCCACCGGCGCGCGCATGTTCGTGCCACCGTTCTACGATCCGCCGAATCCGAACATTGATCCTGTCCTTCTGCGCAGCGTGGCCGTGATCGGTCATCACATGGCGTGGGCGTTGACGGCGGCGGGCTTTCGCGGCGTGGTGACCGATGCGCAGTACGATACGTGGTGGGCCGGCGGGCTGCGCACGATGCCGTACTACCACAACATGGTGGGGATCCTGAGCGAGGCGGCGAGCGCGCGCCTGATGACGCCGATCACCCTCACGCGCGAGCAGTTGCGCGGGGCGACGCGCGGACTGCCGAATCCGCTGGAGCGCGCGACGAATTTCCCCGATCCCTGGCCCGGAGGGGTCTGGCGCCCGATGGACATCCTGCGCATGGAGTTGGTGGCCGCGCGCGCCTTGCTGCAGGTGGCGGCGCGCTATCGCGAGGAATTCCTGCGCGAGTTCTATCGGCTGGGGAAGCGGGCGATCGAACGGGGGCGAAGCGAGGAGCCCTTCGCCTACATCATCCCGGCCGAGCAGTGGGATCTTCCGACGGCGGCGCATCTGGTGAACATCCTGATGGCGCAAGGAGCTGAGGTCCATCGGGCGACGGAGCGGTTCGTGGCCGACGGCGTGGAATATCCGGCGGGGAGCTTCGTCCTCCTTCTGGCGCAGCCGCTGCGCGCGCTGGTGAAGACGCTCCTGGAGATTCAGCGCTATCCGGAGCGGCGTCTCTCTCCGGGCGGGCCTCCGGAACGTCCCTACGATGTCGCGGGATGGACGCTCCCGCTGCAGATGGGCGTGCGCGTGGTCGAGATCGCTCGTCCGTTCGAGGCGCGATTGGAGAGGGTCACCGAGGCCGTCTCGGTCCCAGGGCGCGTGAGTGAAGCCCGCGGTCTTGAGGCGCGACGCTTGTCGGAGATCCTGTGGCTCATAGAACCCAAAGCGAATCGCGCCTTCTCGGCCGTCAATGAGCTTCTGGCCTCCGGCCTCTTCCGCGCCAGTCGCCTCTTGCGCGAGGCCGTGATCGAAGAACGCCGCTATCCGGCCGGAACGTTCGTCCTGCAGGTGGTCGACGGTGCGCGATCCTCCCGCACCACGCTGCGGCCGATGCTGGAGGAGATCGCGCGCCGTCATGGCGTGGAGATTCACGCGATCGCGCAGCGGCCTCTGGAGCTTGTGCCGATGGAACGCCGACGCATCGGACTCTATCGCAGTTGGGTGCCTTCGATGGACGAGGGCTGGACGCGGTGGGTGCTCGAACGCTTCGGCTTCTCCTTCACGACGGTGCGCGACGCCGACATCCGGGGTGGCGACCTGCGCGCGCGATGGGACGTGATCATCCTGCCGAGCGATTCACCGCGGGAGATTCGGGAGGGACATCGCCCCGGCTCCTACCCCCCCGAGTACACGGGAGGTTTGGGGAGAGAAGGCGTGGAGAATCTGAAGGCGTTCGTCGCCGCTGGGGGCACGCTCGTGGCCTTGGGCGAATCCTCGGATTTTGCGATCGAAGAGTTCGGGCTGCCGGTGCGCAACGTCCTGCGCGGACTCTCTCCAAACGAGTATTTCTGTCCCGGCTCTATCCTCCGCGTGACGGTGGATCCCCATCATCCGGTGGCCTATGGCCTGCCGTCCGAGACCGATGTCTATGTCGTGGGCGGATTCGCGTTCGAGATCACGGCGCCTGAGGGGCAGGCGCCGGAGATCGTCGCCCGATATGCCGAAGACCCGCTGCGCAGTGGGTATCTGCTCGGCCGAGAGAAGATCGCCGGACGCGCCGCTCTGCTGGACGTCCCCTACGGGCGGGGGCGCGTGATCTTGGTCGGATTCCGCGCGCAGCACCGCGGGCAGAGCTGGGGCACCTTCAAGGTGCTCTTCAACGCCCTGGTTCGATGAGGACGAGCGGCGGGGGGCTCCGATCGTCGTGGGCCCCCGCCGCATGAGTTCACCGTCGAAGCGTCGGGTAGCGAATGCCGAGCTGGTCGAGGTAGGTGTCGTATTTCTCCGGGTTGAAGTAGAATCGCTCCATCTGCGGACGGAACCGCTCCATCTTCTCCCGATTGAGATGGATGGGGGGCGGCGTGCCCTCGGGGATGAGCGAGACCCAGGATTGATCCTTCGTCTGCTCGCGGAAGTAGGCCCATGCCGCCTGCACCAATTCCGGTTGCGTGAGAAAATCCAGGGCCGTCAGCGCCATGGCTTTCGCTCCGGCCGTCGCCCCTTTGTGCGCGATAGGGGTCGCCATGCTCACGGCATTCGCCCAATGATGGCCCGGAAGACCGGGGATGTTTCCGGGGAAGCGCAGGTAGACCGTCGGCACGTTCCAGGAGATCTCGCCGATGTCATCCGATCCGGCCCGCATCGCGTCGCCGCCCGCTTCGAGCCGACCGACTTCAGTCCTGAGGCCCACGGGATCAGCACCGATCTCCTTCTGCAGCGCCTTCGCGAGCAGGTGATCCGCCTCGCTCCAGGCGGGCATGCCGACCCGCTCGATGTTCTTCTGCAGCACTTCGGCCACGACCTTGTTGAAGTGCGTGGGCCAGGTCGCCGCGAGGATTCGCTCGGTGACTTCCGTATCGGTCATCAGGGCAGCGGCTCTGGCGATCTTCTGCCCGATCTCGTGGAGGTGCTTGATCCGCGCGTAGTCGGTCTCCCGGAAGTAGTACCACACGGTCGCGCGGTCCGGGACGACATTGGGCTGATCCCCACCCGCCACAATGACATAGTGCGATCGGTGCTGGGGACGCAAATGCTCGCGCCGGAAGTTCCACGCCACGTTCATCAGCTCGACGGCATCCAGGGCGCTGCGCCCGCGCCAGGGCGCGCCCGCACTGTGCGCGGCCTCGCCGCGGAAAGTGAATTGCGTGGAGACCAAGCCCGTATTGGTCACGCCGTAGGCCGTGCTGAAGCCATCACTGATGTGCGCACCCAGGACGATGTCCACATCCTTGAAAAGACCGGCGCGCACGAAGTAGTTCTTGCTCCCGAGCAGCTCTTCGGCGACGCCGGGATAGAGCTTCAACGTCCCCGAGAGTTGGTGTCGCTCCATGAGCCGCTTGAGGGCGAGAGCCGCCGTGACGATCACCGCTTGCCCGGCATTATGCCCCTCGCCGTGTCCGGGAGCCCCTTCGACGATGGGCTCATGATAAGCGACACCCGGCTTTTGCGAAGCGCCGGGAATGGCGTCAATGTCGGCGATGAAGCCGATCACGGGGCGACCTCGCCCCCAGCTCGCCATCCATGCCGTAGGAATGCCGGCGACACCTCGCTCGACGCGGAACCCCTCCTTCTCCAGAATCCCGGTCACATATCGCGAGGTCTCAAACTCCTGAAAGCCCAGCTCGGCGAAGCTGAAGATCATGTCCACCATGACCTGAGTGAATTTGCGCATCCCCTCAATCGTCGTGAGCAACTCCTGCTTATACGCCTCAATCTGGCCGGATGAGAGGGACCTGGATGCCGCAGCCCGTGGATCCCCCGGCGTGACGCCCGGCCAGAGGATCGCTGCGCTCAACAGGACCAGGGAGAATCGTTTCGCCGCTCTCTTCATCGCCCTCCTCCGCATTGTGATCTCCATGGTGATGACGGCGGGATTGTATGGGAGGAGACCGCGCCTCTGTCAAGGGGCCCGCGCTCGGACGCTCGCGCGCGTGGTGAAGACCGAGGGAGAATATGCGATCGTGATCTCGCGCCTGGAGGGAGGAGCAATGAGACGGAGACGAATGCATGTCCTCTGGACGTGGGCGAGTCTGTGGGTGTTGATCCTCGGCGCGCTCTCATTTCGCCCCTTGTGGGCGCAGCACTCCGAGCCGTCGGCCCCCCCGCGCGCGCCGCAGGAACCCATCTCGCTCGGACGGGTGCGGCCCCTCATGGTCAAGCGGGTGGGGGTGGATGTGGAGAACCTCTGGTACCTCTCGCTGCATGAGGCCATTTTGAAAGCGCTGGAGAGCAACAATGAGATTCAGGTCCAGCGCACCGGCGTGCAGATCAGCGAATTCGCCCTTCGCGCTGTCGAGGGGGCGTATGATCCGGTCATCTCCATCGGGACGCCCCCGCCGGCGGCAGCCCTGGCGGCGACGGGATTCGCCGGGGGCGCCGCTTCGCAGGGCTTCGGCTTCGAGTCGCGCTCGACGCCAACGGCCTCCCGCTTGCTCGCCGGACGCGATGCCCTTGCCCAGCGGAGCCGAACGTTCACCTACAACTTCGGGATCGGCCAGTTGCTCCCGACCGGTGGGAACTGGCAGTTCACCTTCTCCAATCAGCGCACGACGACCAACTCGATCTTCGCCACTTTGAACCCGCAGTTCTTCACCACCCTCTCTCTGGATTTCGTCCAACCGCTCTGGCGGAATTTCCGATGGAATCAGACGAAGCAGCAGATCCGCATCGCGAAGAAGGCGCTTGATCTCTCCGACAGCCAGTTCCGACAGCGCGTCATCGAGATCATCACGCAGGTGCAGAAGGCCTACTACGACCTCATCTTCGCGATTCGAAATGTGGAGATCCTGCAGGAGGCTGTGGAACTGGCGCGGCGGCAACACGCGGAGAACGAACAGCGCGTGGAGGCCGGGACGCTTCCCCCGATTGAGCTGCATCAATCGCTGGCGGAGATCGAGCGACGGAACCAGGAACTGATCGCCGCCATCGCTCAGGTCACGGTCGCGGAGAACGCGCTGAAGGGGTTGATCCTGCCCAATCTGAACGATCCGCTCTGGCGAGCCAATATCGTGCCGACCGAGGAGATCGCCTACGTGCCGCCGGCCATTGATGAAGAGCGCGCGCTGCGATTGGCGCTCCTGAATCGCCCGGAGGTGAAGCAGTTGCACCTGCAGAAGGAGCAGACGGACATCGCCGTTCGGTACTTCGCCAATCAGACGCGGCCGGCGATCAATCTGATCGCGCGCTATGCGTCTTTCGGGTTGGCGGGAACCGAGGTGCCCCCCTCGCCGGAATTCCCATTCCTCGCCGGTGGCGTTGCCGCGCTGTTCCTCGGCGGTCCCGGTCAGGCCATCGAGAACGCGTTGCGCCAGCGCTTCCGCGATGTGGCCATTGGCGTGAGCATCAGCTTCCCGCTTCGCAATCGCACGGCCGAGGCGCAGTTGGGGCAAGCGAAGGCGCAGGCGCGCGCCCTCGACTATCAGGAGCAACAGCTCCTGCAGCGGATCGCCATCGAGGTGCGGAACGCCTTACAGAATGTCGAAGCGGCGCGCCAGAGCATCGAAGCCGCGCGCGCCGCGCGCCTGGCGCGGGAGAAGCAGCTCGAGGGTGAGCAGGAGCGATTCGCCGCCGGGATGTCCACGAACTTCCTCGTCCTGCAGTATCAGAATCAGCTCTCGCAAGCGCGAGGGGCAGAGCTTCAGGCGCTGGTCGCCTACAACAAGGCGATCGCCGAGCTGCAGCGCGTGATGGGGACGACGCTCGATGTCTACAACATCCGGCTCTCGACGGACTCTCGGTGAGCGAGACCAGGACGCGACCGCCCCGGCTCACGGCACAAGGAGCAATTTTCCCGTCGAGCGCCGCTCGGCGAGGACGCGGTGGGCTGCCGCCGCTTCGCTCAGGGGAAAGACGCGCTCAATGTGAATGCTCACGCGCCCCTCCTGAATCCATTGAAACACCGCCCGCGCGCGCTCAAGCAACTCCTCGCGCGTGGCCACATAGTGCATCAGATGCGGTCGCGTGAGAAAGAGCGAGCCCTTCGTCGAAAGCTGAAGCGGGTCAATGGGCGGGACCGGACCGCTCGATTGGCCGAAGAGCACGAGCAGACCGCGCGGCCGCAGACAATTCAGGCTCTTCTCGAAAGTCGTTCGACCGACAGAATCGTAGACGACGTCAACGCCGCGCCCCTCGGTGAGCCGCTTCACTTCGGCCTCGAAGTCGCTCTGCGTATAGAGGACCACATGGTCGGCGCCCGCTTCTCTGGCGCGCTGCGCTTTCTCCGGGGTTGAGACCGTGCCGATGACGCGCGCGCCCCGCAGCTTCGCCATTTGTACGATCAGAAGCCCTGTCCCCCCGGCTGCCGCGTGAATGAGCACGGTATCGCCAGGCTGCAGCGGATACGTGCTGTGCGTGAGATAGTGGGCCGTCATCCCTTGCACCATCGCCGCCGCCGCCACCGAGGGATTCACCCCGTCCGGAATGGGGACCAGTTTCCATGCGGGGACGATAGCATACTCTGCGTAGGCGCCGAGCGAGAGCGCATAGGCGACGCGATCCCCCGCTCGCACCTCCGTGACTCCAGGGCCGACGGCTTCCACCGTGCCCGCCCCTTCGATGCCGGGGGTGAACGGAAGCGGATTCGGATACAGCCCCGTCCGATGGTAGATGTCAATGAAATTAACCCCTGCGGCCTCAATCCTCACCCGCGCCTCGCCTGGCCCCGGCTCCGGCCGCGCGATCTCTTCATACCGCAAAACCTCCGGTCCGCCATACTCGTGAACGCGTATCGCTCTCATGACTGGTTCCTCCATACGTTCGTGAAGTAAAGCATGGCGATCCCCTTCGCATCAAGTTCACGGCGGCGGGCACTATCTCGGGTGGACGTCAGACGCCCTCTTGATCGCTTCTCGCGTGATCAGGCCCGCGCCAGTGGGCGCCTGAAAGCGACCTGAGGCAGCGTCGCCTCACTCCCATTCCCCCAAGCGCTCGAAAGGGGCGATCCAGCACGTGGTCACAGGCCTCGTTTGCTCCGACGACGCCGTCCTCACCCACCTCCGCACGGGTCGCCCGCAGATGTGGACTCGGGGAAACGGCATGGGCTTGTGGGCAAAAGGGGGGCTTGAACAGAATTCGCGATCGCTCACCCCAGGCGAGTCTCGATCGTCCGCTTCGCGAGCTCGCTGCGCGGAGAGGAGATGGCCGCACCTGGCCGTGACCACCGAGGGCGACTCGCCAGGGCGCTCCCCATTCGCCTATAATAAGCCGCCGTGGCTGGCGTTATCGAGGAGGGGCGAGATGATGTCGCTTCGCCGACCGAAGCCCTGGCGCCGGGGGGTGACCCGTCGGGTCGCCCGAACGCTTCTTGAGCTGGCGCGTCAGGCAGTGGATGAGACGCGCGATATTGAGATCGTGCGAGAGCGCGTGTGGCTCTCGGGATTGCCCGAGAGTTTTGAGGGCTTCACCCTGGTGCACCTGTCGGACATTCATCACAGCGCGTTCGTGGACGCGGACTATATCGCCCATGCCGTCGCGCTCGCCAACCGTTTGGCTCCGGATGCCATCGTCCTCACCGGCGATTATGTGAGCCATTCGCGAGCCTATATTGGCGGAGTGGCCGAACTGCTTGGGGACTTGTGCGCGCGCGTCGGCGTCTATGCCGTGCTCGGCAATCACGATTTCTGGACGGGGCCGGAAGCGCTCACGCGCGCCTTGCGTCGGCGTGGTATCGAGGTCTTGCGCAACGCGCACACCTATGTGCGCCGGGGCGGAGAGGCGCTCGGACTGGTGGGGATTGATGACCTGACAGTTGGCGAGGACGACCTGCTCGCGGCGCTGCGCGGTCTGGATCGCCGATGGCCGACGCTCCTGCTCTCGCATCATCCGAACATCCTCTGGTCGGCCGCTCACGCGCGCGTGGCGCTCGTTCTGGCCGGACACACGCATGGCGGTCAGATCAACATCCCCTCCTGGCGGCGGCGCTTGCGTCGCTATTGGCCGCTCTTGCGCGGACACGGCCGATATGGGCCGACGCAGATCTACGTCAATCGCGGACTGGGCACCGTCTTGATCCCCGTTCGCTACCGATGTCGGCCCGAAATCACTCTTCTCGAACTGCGGCGCGCGCCCGAGGCGGGCGGCTCGGTGTGAGCGGCATGAGTCAAATCGCGACGCTCGCCAATCTCCTCACGCTCCTTCGCCTGCTGTTGATTCCGGCCTTCGCCGCGCTCGTCCTCTACGACGATCTGCCGCGAGCGCTCTGGGTCTTCCTGCTGGCCGGGATCACGGACGCGCTCGATGGCTTCGTCGCTCGGCATTTTCGCCAGCGCACGACGCTGGGGACCATCCTCGACCCCATAGCTGATAAGCTGCTGCTCATCACGGCCTTTGTGCTGCTGGCGCTCCCGAATCGTGGCTACCGACCAATTCCTCTCTGGCTCACGATCACCGTCATCAGCCGTGACGTCTTCATCGTGCTCGGCGCCCTCATGCTCTTCATCGTGGCGGGCTTTCGGCATTTTCGCCCGTCGCTCCCGGGGAAGGTGCACACGACGATTCAAGTCCTCACGATCGCGCTCGTGCTGGCCGTCAATGCCTGGGGGGGCGGTGCGGAGCTGCTGCGCTACATGTACATCGCGAGTTTCGCTATCACCCTCATCTCCGGGGTCCACTACATCTACCACGCGGCCCGGCTCCTCGAAGAAAGGTGAATCTCCGCGGCGCCGTTCCGTACATCAGATACGCCCGACGCAGCTCGCGAAAGCGCTCCAAATCCGCGCGCCAGGACTCCACGATCTCCCGAAGCGGACGATCCTGGAGGATCTGCTGGCGCAACTGATCCGTCCCGGCCAGGACGTCAAACGGCAAGCGATCGAAGACGTATTCGTACGGTGGCGGACGCCACGCAAACTGATCGGGGTAGAGGCGATGAATCGCCTTCAGGAGAGCGACCCCGGTGAGGACGGGCCGGAACCGGTCGCGATTCAGGACGTGAATCTGGACGCCGCCGCACAGTTGTCCCGCATGCTTGTGAAACGTCGGCTGAAAGTAGCACGGGCGAAAGAAGACGCCCGGCAGCCGATACGCGCGCAACTCGGCGACCAAGCGGTCGGGATCAATGAACGGCGCGCCGATGATCTCGAACGGACGCGTCGTCCCTCGCCCCTCCGAGAGCATCGTCCCCTCGACCAGGACGGTGCCGGGGTAGACGGTCGCCGTCTCCAGCGTGGGCATGTTCGGCGAAGGGGGGACCCAGAGCAGACCCGTGTGGTCGTACCAGAGATCGCGCCGCCATCCTTCCATAGGAATGACCCGTAACCGGCAGCCGATGCCGAACGCTTCGTTGAACAGCCGCGCGAGTTCTCCAATCGTCATTCCATGCCGCAGGGGGATCGGGAACATCCCAACAAAGGACTCAAAACCCTTTCGCAAGACCGGTCCTTCGACGTGCGCGCCGCCGATGGGATTGGGGCGATCGAGCACAATCATCTCCCGATCCTCGCGCGCGGCCGCCTTCATGCAGAGCGCCATCGTCCAGATGTACGTGTAGACGCGCGTCCCGACATCTTGCAGGTCGAGAATCAGGACATCCACCTCGGCCAGCATCTCCGCCGTGGGCGCGCGCGTCGCCCCATAGAGGCTGAAGACGGGAATCCCCAGCTTCGGATCCCGCCACCCCTC
>BEHK01000067.1 GCA_002898775.1 bacterium HR08
CTGGAGCGCGTCGAGCAATCGGGCATCATCTTCCTGGACGAGATTGATAAGATCGCCGGACGAGAATCCGGGCATGGGCCGGACGTCTCGCGCGAGGGGGTGCAGCGCGATCTGCTGCCGATCATCGAGGGGACGACCGTGAGCACGCGCTACGGCACCGTGCGCACCGATCACATCCTCTTCATCGCCGCCGGCGCCTTTCACGTCACCAAGCCCTCCGACCTCATTCCCGAGCTGCAGGGCCGGTTCCCCATCCGCGTGGAGCTGGATCCGCTGACGGTCGAGGACTTCAAACGCATCCTCACCGAGCCGAAGAATTCGCTCATCAAGCAGTATACGGCGCTGCTGGCGACCGAGGGGGTCACGCTCGAGTTCACGCCCGACGCCATTGATGCCATCGCGCAGTTCGCCTACGCCGTGAACGAGCAGACGGAGAACATCGGCGCCCGGCGCCTGCACACGATCATGGAGAAGGTGCTCGAGGACATCTCCTTCGAAGCGCCCGATCTCAAGGAGAAGCATCAGCGGATTGATGCCGAGTACGTGCGCCGCAAGCTCGTGGGCATCGTGCAGAATCAAGACCTCAGCCGCTACATCCTGTGACGGGGGAGCGATCCATCTCTGGCCGACGCCGCTTCGCCTTCACCTTCCGCACTCTTCCTCGGCTGGGCATTCTCCTTCTCAGTGGAGCGCTCTTCTCTTCGTGCGGGAGAGTCGGCGCTCCCCTGCCGCCCCGCCGTCCGATGCCGGTGCGTCTGGAGGGGGTGAGCGTCCGGCAGCAAGGCGATGTGCTCCGGCTCGCGCTCCCGCGCCCGGATGTGAACGCCGCCGCCGCGCACGGTTTCCTCGTGGATCGCCTGGAAGTCTATCGCGCTCTGGAGCCACGCGGGACTTCCGAACTCCCTTCGGAGGATGCGTTTCTCGAGCGCGCGCGCCTGATCGCCATCTTCGATCGCCAGGAGCTCGCGCGAGCCTCAGCCCCGGAGATGCTCACGCTGGAGGATGGGCCGATCACCACCTTCGGGCATCGGTGGCTCTACGCCGCGCGCTTGGTGGACGCCCGCGGACGTCCCGGGCCGCTCTCGAATATCGCGCAGATCGAGCCGCAGGGCGATGTCCCTTCCCCTCCGCATGCCCTCCGCGCCGTGGATGACGCTCAAGACGTCGTCCTCCTCACGTGGGCGCCGCCCGCGCGCAATGTGGATGGATCCGCGCCGCCGAATGTTCTCGGCTACAACGTGTATCGCCGAAGGAGCGAGGACCCCCGCTTCGGCCCTCCTCGCAACGGCGCCACGCTCATCACGGAGACGGAGTGGCGCGATCGGGACTTTCAGTACGGCGTCGAATATGTTTATGTCGTGAGAGCCGTCGCCCCGGCGCGCGATGGGACGCTCATCGAGAGCCGCGATGCGACGCCGATTCGATTCACGCCGCGTGATACCTTCCCCCCGGCTCCGCCCGAGGGCGTGATCGCTGCTTCGGCGCAGGGGATCGTCAGCCTCTTCTGGACGGCCAATCGAGAGCCGGATGTCGTGGGGTATTATATCTATCGCGCCTCCTCGGCGGAGGCTCCGGAATCGGCGTGGGTGCGATTGAACGCGACGCCGCATCCGCTCACGACCTATCGCGATGAGGCGGTGCGGCCGGGCGCGCGCTATGCTTATCGCATCACGGCGGTGGATCGCTTCGGGAACGAGAGCCGCCCGTCTGAGATCGTCGTTCAGGAGGTCCTCGGAGATGCGCCTCTGCCGGTTTCTTGATCGCTCCGATCCGAATCGCCCCCGAGCGCGCTACGGGCTGCTCCAGGGGGATCGCGTCATTCCCATCGCGGAAGATCATCCTTTTGGTTCGATCACGCCTCAGGAGTCCGAGGCGCGGCCGCTCTCGCGCACGCGCTTGCTCGCTCCCTGTCAACCGAGCAAGATCGTGGCGCTCGGGCGGAACTATCGCGATCACGCGGCGGAGCTCGGGCATGAGGTGCCCGTCGAACCATTGATCTTCCTCAAGCCGCCGAGCGCCGTGATCGGCCCGGAGGAGGTGATCCGACTCCCGGCCATGTCCGCGAGAGTGGATTACGAAGGCGAGCTGGTCGTCATCATCGGCCGATGCGCCTCTCGCCTCGGGGAGGGCGAGGATCCGCTCGCGTACGTCCTCGGCTATACGTGCGGCAACGATGTGACCGCGCGTGATCTGCAGCAGCGGGATGGACAGTTCACGCGCGCGAAAGGTTTCGATACGTTCGCGCCCATTGGTCCGGTGATCGCCACCGCTCTGGATCCCTCCGATCTTCGGATCGAGACGCGCGTCAATGGCCGCGTGCGGCAACGGGCCTCGACGCGCGATCTCATCTTCCCGGTGCCCGCGCTCGTGCGCTTCATCTCGCACGTGATGACCTTGCTGCCGGGCGATCTCATCTTCACCGGCACGCCCGCCGGTGTCGGCCCCCTCGCCCATGGCGACCTCGTCGAGGTCGAGATCGAGGGCATCGGGACCTTGCGCAATCGTGTGCGCGCCGAGTAAAAAGATGGGCTCGTCATATGCCGAGCGAGAGAGAGACCGGGAGGTGCGTGATGAAACGACTCATCGCTGGCCTTCTCCCCCCTCTCCCCACGCCTTTTGATGAACGGGAACAGGTCGCCGGCGATCGCTTTCGCGCGAACATCGAGCGGTGGAATCGGTGGGATTACGCAGGGTACGTCGTCCTCGGCTCCACGGGTGAGTTCGTGCATCTCACCGAGAGGGAACGGTGGAAGGTGGTCGAGACGGCGCGCGAGGCGATCCTCAGCGACAAGCTCCTCATCGTCGGCGCCAGCTATAACGCCACGCGCGAAGCTGTGGATTTCGCTCGGCGCGCGGCCAGTTTGCGCGCGGATGCGCTGCTGGTCGGGACGCCGCATTACTATCGGGACCAGATCACGCCAAGGGTTCTGCTGGAGCACTATCGCCGGATCGCCGACGCCTCGCCGATCCCCATCCTCCTCTACAGCGTCCCGCAATTCACGGGGATCGCGCTCGATCCGGAGACGGTGGCTCGCTTGGCCGAGCACCCCAACATCGTCGGGATTAAAGAGAGTAGCGGGAGCCTGGCGACGTTGGCCGAGATCCTGCGCCTTGTCCCCTCGGACTTCAGCGTTCTCACCGGATCGGCGGCATTGCTTCAGGCGGCCATGGCCTTGGGCGCGAAAGGAGCCATCTTGGCCGTCGGCTGTATCGCTCCGGAGGCGTGCCTAACGATCATGCGCCTGGCGCGCGATGGGGATGCGGCGCAAGCCGCGGCGTGGCAACTGAAGCTGTTGCCGGTGGCGCGCGCCGTCACCACGCAGTTCGGGATCAGCGGATTGAAAGCGGCTCTGGACGTGCTCGGATTCTACGGCGGGCTGCCGCGCTCGCCGCTCCCTGCGCCCGATGAGAAGATGCGCGCGGAGATTCGCGCCATCTTGCAGGCTTCGGGACTGTTCCCGGAGCTTGAGGAGGGACGCGCTCGTGCCGTACTATAGTGTCTTCAGCGCACTGGCGGCGGGGTTCAGAAGGAGGCGATCATGAGCACGGTCCTCATTGAGAAACGCGCGCCGATGTCGCACGGGCGCACCGATCTGCGGAAGCGGAAGCCGAAACTCTTGGCCGTCATCAACGAGAACTGCACCGGATGCGCGGGCGCGCCCGTGTGCATCGAGTATTGTCCGGTCGAGGCCTGCATGTTCTGGGTGCCCGATGAGGAGCATCCGCCTTTCGGGCGGATCGAGGTGGACAAGACGCTCTGCATCGGCTGCGCCAAATGCACGAGCAAAGGGCCCGATGGGACGTTCCTGGACGGCTGTCCCTGGGACGCCATTGACATGGTCCCGACCGAGGAGTGGGAGCGCCGCCACGGCGTGAGATTGCCCGATACGCCCGATCGCCCGCCTGCGGAGTGGCGCGTCGTCCCGGCCGAGTACGTCTGAACGGTGATGGAGGCTTCCGCTTCGCCGGTGGAGCAGAAGCTCGCCCAGCTTCAGGCGGAGATCGTGATGTGTCGCCGCTGTCCCCGCCTCGTGGTGTGGCGAGAGGAAGTCGCGCGCCACAAGCCCCGACGATACCGCGAGTGGGAGTACTGGTCTAAACCCGTCCCCGGATTCGGAGACCCTCACGCCCGCCTCCTCATCGTGGGGTTGGCCCCGGCGGCTCATGGGGCGAATCGCACCGGGCGCATGTTCACGGGCGATCGGAGCGGGGAGTGGCTCTATCGCGTGCTCCATCGCTTCGGTTTTGCCGATCGGCCTGAATCGCGACATCGCGAGGATGGTCTCCGACTCCGCGACTGTTACATCACCGCTGCCCTTCGATGCGCGCCTCCGCAGAATAAGCCGCAGGCCGAGGAGTTGCGGAACTGCCGTCCCTTTCTCGAGCGCGAGTGGGCGCTTCTCGAAAGCGTGCGCGTCGTCGTCGCCTTGGGACAGATCGCTTATCTGACCGTGCTTCGCGCCGTCAGCACGCTATATCCATCGGAGGCGAAGAGGCCGGGCGCGCTTCCGCGCTTCCGGCACGGGCTGGAGCTGGCGCTGACACCAACGCTGACGCTGCTCGCCTCATTCCACCCGAGTCAGCAGAACACCTTCACGGGGAGGCTCACCGAACCGATGTTCGAGACGATCTTCCGCCGCGCCCGCGCGCTGCTCGATATGGCCGATGTCACATCCCTGCGGTGCGAAGCGGCGTTGAGCGAGTCCACGCCTTGACCCGTTTCCGTCTGCCCAGCTAAAATTTCCCATGCAACACTCGCCGGTTACAAGGAGCATTCCTATGGCTTCCGCTCACGTGGCCAGAACGCGCAAAAGGGGGAAACGGCGTTTGAAGGTGTGCTTCATCGGCACGTATCCGCCGCGCGAATGCGGGATCGCGACGTTCACGCATGACCTCTGCCATGCGATCCTCGAGCACCATTCGGACGTGCAAGCGTCCGTCATCGCCATGACGGACACGCCGGAGGGGTACGATTATCCCCCGGAGGTCGTCTTCGAGATCCGGCACAATCGTCTGAGCGATTATCGGCTGGCGGCGGAATATACGAACCTCTCCGGCGCCGATGTCCTCTGCCTCCAGCACGAATTCGGGATCTTCGGCGGGCAGCAGGGCCGGTATGTTCTCGACTTCTTGGAGTCGCTGCGCAAACCGATCGTGACGACGCTGCACACGGTCCTCTTCAACCCGCCGCCGAGCTACCGAGAGGTCTTGAGGCAGATCGCCCGCGCTTCGGATCATCTCGTGGTGATGAACAGCAAGGCCATTCCCATCCTTCGGGATGTCTATGGCGTCAGCGAGGAGAAGGTCAGCCTCATCCATCATGGCGTCCCGAATGTCCCCTTCGTGGATCCGAACTACTATAAGGACAAGTTCGGCGTCGAGGGACGGCTGGTGCTGCTCACCTTCGGCCTCTTGAATCGCAACAAGGGGATCGAGATGGTGCTGGAGGCGCTGCCGGAGATCGTGGCCCGACATCCCGAGGTCGTCTACATCGTGCTCGGGGCGACGCATCCTGTCGTGAAGCGGAAGGAGGGTGAGGAATATCGCCTCTTCCTCCAACGGCGCGTGCAGCAGTTGGGGCTTGAGGAGCACGTCCTCTTCTTCAATCGGTACGTGGAGCTGAGCGAGCTGTGCGAATTCATCGGCGCATGCGACATCTACATCACGCCGTATCAATCGAAGGAGCAGGTCGTCAGCGGAACGCTCGCCTATGCCGTAGGCATGGGGAAGGCCGTCATCTCGACCCCGTACTATTACGCCGAGGAGCTATTGGCCGAGAATCGGGGGCGGCTCGTGGAGTTCGGGGACGTGAGGGGCCTGCAACAGGCGCTCTTGGAGCTGATCGAGAACGAACCCCTGCGTCACCAGATGCGCAAGCGGGCTTATGAGTTTGGGCGGCAGATGATCTGGCCCGAGGTTGGGCGGCACTATCTCGCCCTCTTTGAGCGGGTCTCGGCCTATGCCCCGGCTAAGGCCGTCACGCTCTCGCTCCGCAAGGCCTTCAGCGCGGGTTATGAGCTGCCGGAGATCAAGCTCGATCACCTGATCCGTCTGACCGATGATACCGGGTTGATCCAGCATGCGACCTATGGCATTCCGGATCGGCGTTATGGCTATTCGACCGACGATGTCGGTCGGGCCCTGGTCGTGACGTTGCTGCATCATCATCAATTTGGGGATGAGGCGGCGCTCCCTCTGGTCGTGCGCTACCTGAGCTTCCTGCACTACGCGCAGCTTCCGGACGGGCGCTTCCACAACTTCATGGACTACACGCGCCACTTCACCGATGACGTGGGATCTGAGGATACGCTCGGGCGCGCCCTGTGGGGGTTGGGCGCGGCCATCGCCTACAGCCCGAGCGAGGGGATGCGGGCGCTCGCGCGCGAGATGTTCGAGCGCGCATTCCCACAGCTTGCGCTGAAGCATCCCCGAGCGATCGCCTATGCGATCTGCGGCCTCTACAACTTCCTCCTCCGCTATGACGGTGCGGCGCAAGTGCGCCGCCGGTTGGCGGAGTTGGCGACGCAACTTCTGGAGTTCTATGCGCAGCATCGGGCGGAGGATTGGCTCTGGTTCCAGGACGCGTTGACATATGGGAACGCGAAGATCCCGCAGGCGCTGCTGCTGGCCTATCGCGCGACGGGGGAGGAGGAGTTCAAACGGGTCGGCCTTGAATCCTTGGATTTCTTGATCGCGCAGACCTATCACAACGACTATTTCGATTTCATTGGGAACCAGGGATGGTATCGGCGCGGGGGCGAACGCGCGATCTTCAGTCAGCAGCCGATTGAGGCCGGATACACGGCCGAGGCCTGCCTGACCGCGTTCAAGCTGACGCAGGAGCAACGCTACCTGGAGTTGGCGCGCGCCGCGGCTGAGTGGTTGCTCGGACGAAATCGGCTCGGCGCCCGGCTCTATGATCTGAGCACGGGGGCGTGCGCCGATGGATTGGAGCCTCAAGGTCCGAGCATGAACCAGGGGGCGGAATCGGCGATCTGCTGCATGCTCGCCTTCCTCGTGGTGGCTCAGCAAGAGGCGCAGCGGAGCGAAGGCCTTCGGGTGGCGCCGATCGAGTTGGAATCCACAGAGACCCGATTCTCCGCAGCCGCGGATGCGGAGGGACGGACTCTGCTGGCGTTCGAGTAGATGATCGAATGGCGCGCTCCATCGCTGCTCTTCCGCCGCTATGAGGGGAATCCGATTCTCACCCCGGCGGATTGGCCCTATCCGGCCAACGCCGTCTTCAATCCGGGCGCGATCGAGCATGAGGGGGAGACGCTCCTCTTGGTCCGTGTCGAAGACCTCCGGGGATTCTCACATCTGACGCTCGCGCGCAGTCGGGACGGACGGACCAACTGGCGGATTGAACCTCGGCCCACGCTCGAACCCGATGCGCGCTACAAGGAGGAATGCTGGGGGATCGAAGACCCCCGCATCGTCTGGCTCCCGGAGCAGCAGGAGTACGCCATCACTTATGTCTCATTCTCTCGCGGCGGGCCGCTTATTTCTCTGATGCTGACCCGAGACTTTCGGGATTTCCGGCGCGTCGGCCCGCTCCTGCCTCCGGAGGATAAGGACGCGGCGCTCTTCCCCCGGATGATCCGGGACCGATATGTCCTGCTGCATCGGCCGATCATTCGGGGCGAGGCGCACATCTGGATCTCCACCTCGCCCGATTTGCGCTACTGGGGCGAGCATCAAATTCTGATTCCGGCTCGGCCCGGGTGGTGGGATTCGCACCGTGTCGGATTGGGCCCGCCGCCGATCGAAACGCCTGAGGGGTGGCTCATCATCTATCACGGCGTGCGGGTGACGGCCTCCGGCAGCCTCTATCGCGTCGGCCTCGCGCTGCTGGACCTGGACTATCCCTGGAAAGTCATCCGCCGAACCGAGACCTGGGTCTTCGCCCCTCACGAGGACTACGAGCGCCGGGGTGATGTCCCCGGCGTCGTCTTCCCCACGGGGGCGATCCTCGAACGCTCCACCCGCCTGTTGCGCCTCTACTATGGCGCCGCGGATACGACCGTGTGCCTGGCCACGGCCGCGCTCGATGAGGTCCTGGAATATCTGAAGCGCTGTCCATCGGAGACCCCGCCTGAGGCCCCCTGCTGACTATGCGCATGGCGCTTTCCGGACGACCATCGCCTCCTTTCCCACGTGCATCTAAATCGGTCGCACCTTCGAGTGCGCGCATCTCACGCTGGTGCGAGGGAGGAAGGCTCATGAAGAGGAACAAATTTCGCGAGCTCCTGCGACGCTATGAGGGCAATCCGATTCTCACGACAGCCGACTGGCCCTATCCGGCTAACAGCGTCTTCAATGCCGGAGCGACACTTCTGCCAAGCGGCGAGACACTGCTTTTGGTTCGCGTCGAGGACCGGCGCGGTATCTCACACTTGACGGTGGCCCGGAGCCAAGACGGGATCACGAACTGGCAGATTGATCCGCAGCCGACGCTCCTGCCGGATCCGGAGCATTATCCCGAAGAGGTGTGGGGGATCGAAGACCCGCGGATCACCTGGATCGATGAGCTGGAGCGCTATGCCATCACGTACACGGCGTTCTCAACGAGTGGGCCCCTCGTCTCCTTGGCCCTGACGCGCGATTTTCGGGTCTTCGAGCGCCGCGGAGTGATCATGCCGCCGGAGGATAAGGATGCGGCGCTCTTCCCCCGGCGATTCCATGGACGATGGGCGCTCATCCATCGCCCCATCTCGACATATCCGACGACGCGGGCGAACATCTGGATCTCGTTCTCGCCCGATCTCAAGCATTGGGGCGATCACGCCGTTCTGCTCGAAGCGCGGCAAGGCGCCTGGTGGGACGCGAACAAGATCGGGTTGTCGCCCCCGCCGATCGAGACGCCCGAAGGCTGGCTCATCATTTATCACGGGGTGCGCCTGACGCCGGCCGGCTGTCTCTACCGCCTCGGTCTGGCCCTGCTCGATCTGGAAGACCCGCGCCGCGTCATCCGCCGCAGCGATGAATGGATCTTCGGCCCTGACGCACCCTATGAGCGCGTGGGAGACGTGGCCGACGTCGTCTTCCCGTGCGGCGCGGTCCTCGATTCCAAGACCGGCGAGTTGCGTCTCTACTATGGCGCGGCAGATACCTCGATCGCCCTCGCCATCGGCCAGGTGCGCGAGATGCTCGACTGGCTCTTGAGAGGAGGCTGAAGATGCGCATCGCCATGCTCGCCCCCATCTCCTGGCGCGTCCCCCCGCGGCATTACGGCCCGTGGGAGCGCGTCGTCTCACTGTTGACCGAAGGCTTGGTCGAACGTGGCGTGGACGTCACGCTCTTCGCCACGGCCGATTCGATCACACGCGCGCGACTGGTGGCCGTTTGCCCGCGCCCGTATTCCGAGGATCCCACGCTCGATCCCAAGGTCTGGGAATGCCTCCATATCTCCGCCGTCTTCGAGCGCGCCGACGAGTTCGATCTCATCCACAATCACTTCGACTTCCTCCCCCTCACCTACAGCGGGCTCGTGCGCACCCCCGTGCTGACGACGATCCACGGCTTCTCCTCCGAACGCATCCTGCCCGTCTACGAGAAGTACAACGGGCGGACCTACTACGTGGCCATCAGCCAGGCCGATCGTCGCCCGCAGCTCGACTACATCGCGACGATCCACCACGGCATCCCGCTGGAGGAGTTCACCCTGCGGATCGAACATGGGGAGTATCTGCTCTTTTTCGGTCGCATTCATCATGAGAAGGGCGCGGCCGAAGCCATCGAGGTCGCCCGGCGCACGGGTCTGCCGCTGGTCATCGCGGGCATCATTCAGGATCCGGCGTACTTCGAGCGCGAAGTCGCGCCAAAGCTCGGGGATCGGATTCGGTACATCGGCTCGGTCGGGCCCGATCGTCGGGACGACGTTCTCGGCCGCGCGCTGGCCCTGCTGCATCTGATCAACTTCGAGGAACCCTTCGGCCTGAGCCTGATCGAGGCGATGGCCTGCGGCACACCGGTGATCGCCCGCGGGCGCGGCGCCGTCCCGGAGATCGTCCGGCACGGCGAGACCGGATTCATTGTGGAGACCATCGAGGACGCGGTCGAAGCTGTCCGGCGCGTGCCCGGACTCGATCGCGCGCGCATTCGCCGGCATGTCGCTGAGCACTTCAGCCGCGATCGCATGGTGGAGGACTATTTGCGGGTCTACGAGGCGATCCTCCGGCAGCGCGGTTCGCGCTGAAGCTGGCCGCCATGAGGGAGGACGTGTTTCGACTCGGCATCAACTATTGGCCCGCGCGCCGGGCCATGTCCTGGTGGCGCGCATTCGAACCTGAAGAGGTCGAGCGCGACTTCGCCCGCCTTCAAGAAGCCGGATTCGATCTCGTTCGCCTCTTCCTCCTCTGGGAGGACTTTCAACCCGAGCCGGAGCGCGTCGCTCCGGAGGCGATCGACCGTTTGCGCATGGTCGCCGATCTGGCCGCGCGTCACCATCTGCAACTTCTGCCCACCCTCTTCACCGGCCATATGAGCGGCGCCAATTGGGTGCCCTTGTGGGCCTGTGAGCCGAGCGATCGCCCCTCACGCTTTCGTACGATCGCGGGCGATCGCGTCGTCCCGACTCGCCCGAAAAACTGGTATGCGGATTCGCGCCTCCTGGAGGCTCAAGCTCAGCTCGCGCGTCAGGTCGCGAGCGCGCTCTGCGAACATCCCGCCCTCTGGGGGTGGGACTTGGGGAACGAACCCTCGAATTGCACGATCCCCCCTTCGCGCGAATCCGGCGTGATGTGGCTCGAGCGCATGGTCGCCGAGATTCGCACGGCCGGTTCTTCTCATCCGATCACGCTGGGCCTTCACATGGAGGATCTGGAGGAGGATCGGCACCTGGGCCCGGCTGAAGTCGCGCGCGTCTGTGATCTGCTCGCGATGCACGGCTATCCGGTTTACGCCGATTGGGCGCGCGGGCCGACAGACGCCTGGCTTCTCCCTTTTCTCGGCCTCCTCACCCGTTGGCTGGGCGACGGTCGCGATCTGCTGTTTGAGGAATTCGGGGCGCCCACGCGCCCCGCTCGCGAGCGACCGCTCTCACGCATCCCGCTGCTTGAGGAAGAGGAAGCCGCACGCTTCACAAGCGAAGCCCTGGCGCTTCTGCACCGCTTCGGATTCCTCGGCGCCTTGCTCTGGTGCTACAGCGACTATGCGCCGGAGCTGGCGGCTCGTCCGCCCTTTGATGACGCCCCTCATGAACGATTCTTCGGCCTCTGGCGCGCCGACGGCGCGCCCAAACCCACCGTTGACGTCATCCGCTCTTGGAGCGGTGTTCCCCGTCATCCCCCCCACGCGGACTTCGCGTGGATTGACATCGCCCCGGAAGACTTCCTCGCGAATCCGCGTCTGCAACTCCGCCGCCTCTACGACTGCTTTCTTCGAAGATACGCACCGACTGCTTGAATAGTCTTCCAAGGCTTCGATCCGGTCATGGCCGTCTCGCAGAAACCGCGCTCCACGCCATGGGAGGAGATCGCATGAGCTCTCACCTCCCAGGACCTCGGAGGGTCCAGCTCCCGGAAGATTCGGTCCGACGAGCGGGCGCTCGCGTCGTGATCCCCCAGCTCGTGAAGGGAAGCCGTCGGCCTCCTTTGAAGGAGCGGAGGTCGTATGGGCAGGGCGAGCCATCTCTCGGAATCGGCGGTTGGCGATCCGAGGGCGCAACTTCCTCAGAGGGAACCCGGACGGAAGTCATCGAGGCGGCTCTCCGATTGAGTCCGCACAGGTACAGATATGGGAGTTCGGGCATCGCCCGGCGCGAGAGCGAGGCGCTCCGTCCGCGCTCGGGACGATGCCCTTCGCCAGATCAGAAGTTCACCTTCACGCCCAGTTTGAAGAGGCGTGGGGCGACAATCACCGTCGGTTGATCGAGCGCAGGCCCCACGGCTTCGATCACCGCCGTCGTGGTGGCGACATTCCCGACGTTGAAGATGTCGAGCGCCGGCTCGATCCGCCATCGCTCGCCGATGCCGAAGATGCGCGAGAGGCGGAGATCGAGGAGGTTGACGTTCGGCAGTCGCACCGTGCCGCGCTCGACCAGATCAATCGCCTGGCTGACCTGGGTGAGATTCGGGATGTGGGCCGTCGTCACGGTGAAGAGGCGGCGCAAGGGATAGCCGGTGAAGTGCTGGAAGTTCCCGCTGATCTCAAAGCCCCAGGGGAGTTGATAGGTCCCGGCGAGCTTGAAGATGTACGGCGAATCGTTGCCCACGATCCCCTTCCGGTTGATGTTGAAGTTCGGATTGTTCAGGTCGTCGAAGCCGTTGACGAGGTCGCCGCGGAACGCGCCGCGTTCTCGCCCGATGGTCAGACCACCCAGCAATTGCCATCGCTGCGACATCCGCTTCATGAAGGTGATGTCCACGCCGTTGTATTCGCTATCGAGCTCCTTGAAGTTCGTGAGCAGGAAATCCACCCGTCCCCGCGTGGCCGGGTCTTGAACGTAGACGGTGATCGTCTGTCCGGCGAAAGGCGCGGGGAGATTCGCCGGAAGCGTGAGGCGCACCGGAGTATAGGCCGAGGGCGGAACGGCCATGTTCGCCCGTCCGACCTGTCGCCGATGGTCGCGGTGCCAGGCGATGACCGAGACGACCAGGTCGCGAGAGATCTGCTGCTGAATGCCGAGCGAGTACTCCCACGAATAGGGTCGCTCCAGATTCGGATCGATGCGCGTCGTCAATCCGCCGACGAAGCCCGGTCCGGGACCGATCTCATCCCGCTGGGCGAGCCCATCGCCGTTGCGATCGGTCCACGTGCGCGTCTCCACGCTCAGGCCGAGCGGGTTCACGCTCACCGGATACGCCATGCCGACGTTTTGCAGATACCGACTGGCACTGGCCTTGAGGACCGTTCGACCGGTCCCCGTGAGGTCCCAGGAGAGCCCGAGTCGCGGCGCCCAATCTTTGAAGTTGGGCACATCGCGAATCTCCGGGAAGCTCCGCTCGGGGACGAACGTTCCAGCCGCTGAGCGTTGTGGCGGGATCACGCCCAGGGCATATTCGTAGCGCAGACCCAGATTCAGCGTGAGCCGCCCGCGGATGGTCCAGGCGTCTTGGACGAACCACGCGAACTGGTGGAGATAGTTCGCTTGCTCGATCGGCGTGTTGTAGACGCGCACGAAGGCCGGACGCCCGTTGTCGAAGATCAGGCCGTGATCGCCATTCATCGTATAGATCTGGCGGAAGAGGCTGCGCATGAATTGAATCCCGAACTTGAAGTTGTGCGCTCCGCCCAATCCCGTCGTCACATACGAGGCCGCCGAATCAATGGAGATGCGATAGTTGGGGTTCAGGTAGTTGTAGAGCGCGGCGTTGCTGCGCGTCGAGAGCGTGATGTCCTCTCGCATGATGTCGGTCGGCCGCACCTCTTTCTGATACCGCAGTGGGAAGACGATATGCGTCCCGGCGATCCCGGAGTCAATGACCCATTTCGCCGAGGGCGTGTAGGTCCATTTGATGTGGGCGCTATAGCCGGGTTGATCCTGCAGCCAGGAGGCTTTGTCCTCGATGAAGAACGGCGGCGTGTCGCGGCGATGGAAACGATTCTTCTCGTTGCGATTGTACATGAACGAGAGCCGATGCTGCGGACTCACCTGCCACGTCACCT
>BEHK01000068.1 GCA_002898775.1 bacterium HR08
CGTCGCGGCCCTGGCCGAGGCGCAACGGCGGGCCGAGGAGCGATTGGCCCGACTGGAGGAGACCGTCGCGGCCCTGGCCGAGGCACAACGCCGCACGGAAGAGCGCGTCACCCGGCTGGAGGAGCGAATGGCCCAGTTGGAGGAGATCGTCGCGGCCCTGGCCGAGGCGCAACGGCGGGCCGAGGAGCGATTGGCCCGACTGGAGGAGACCGTCGCGGCCCTGGCCGAGGCACAACGCCGCACGGAAGAGCGCGTCACCCGGCTGGAGGAGCGAATGGCCCAGTTGGAGGAGATCGTCGCGGCCCTGGCCGAGGCGCAACGGCGGGCCGAGGAGCGATTGGCCCGACTGGAGGAGACCGTCGCGGCCCTGGCCGAGGCACAACGCCGCACGGAAGAGCGCGTCACCCGGCTGGAAGAAGCCGTCACGGCCCTGGCCGAGGCGCAACGGCAAATGGAGAAGCGAGTGGCCCGATTGGAAGAAGTCGTGACCGCATTGGGCGAGGATGTTGCGGCGTTGACGCGCGCTCAACAACATGCGGAGCAACAGATCGCTGTCTTGGCCTCGAGCGTGGATGCCCTGACGAAACGGATGGACGCGATAAGTCACGACGTCGCGCGCTTGAAAGGGTTTCACCTCCAACACCAATATGAACGGCATGCTCCCGCTTACTTCCGCGCTCTGGCTCGGAAGATTCACGTCCTCTCCTCGGAAGAGTTGAGTGCGTTTGTCGAGAGCGCCGTTGAAGAAGGGAAGCTGGCAGATGCCGAAGCCGATGAGATCATCCGCACGGACATCGTCGCGCGTGGGCGTCACCCGGAAGAAGGCAGTGAGCTTTATCTCGTCGTCGAGGTCTCCTGGGGTATCGGCTTATCCGACGTCGAACGGGCTGCGCGACGCGCGCTCCTGCTCTCTCAGCTCGGTGTGCGGGCAATTCCGGTCGTCGCGGGAGAGGGCATCACGGAAGATGCGGTGCATCTGGCGCGACGCTTGAACGTCTGGCGAGTCATTGACGGGCGAGCGATCCCTCCGATTGAGGCGCCCCCAACGCCCGGTACAGATGGGGAAGCCGCGCCTCCTTCTTTATAGGGGACGCCCTTTTCTTCAGGGCGCATATCGCACACGCACAGATGAGTTCATAGAATCCCCGCCTGGAGCGCATCATGGCAGAGAACGTCTTGCTCCGCCTTGAAGGCATCACGAAGACCTTCGGCGGAATCGTGGCCCTGGAGAGCGTGGATTTCGAGGTGCGGGCGGGTGAGGTTCATGCGCTCATTGGAGAGAACGGGGCGGGAAAATCCACGCTCATGAAGATCGCCACGGGCGTTCACCAAGCCGATCGGGGTCGCCTCCTGTGGAAAGGGCGAGTCGTGAGACTCCACACGCCGCGCGATGCGCATCGCCTGGGCATCCGCATGGTGCCTCAAGAGCCGGCGCTCGTCCCTCAGTTGAGCGCCGGGGAGAACATCTTCCTGGGGTGTCTCCCCCATCGAGGGGGACTGTTCTCCTGGGTTCGATGGAAGGAGGCGCACGAACGCGCGCGCGCGCTTCTTCGCGAGCTCGGCCATGACCTGGATCCCACGCGCCCGGTGAGTGAGCTGAGCGTCGCCGAGCAGCAACTTGTGGAGATCGCCCGAGCCCTCGCCTTCGAAGCCGAACTCCTGATCCTCGATGAACCGACCTCCCCGCTCTCCGAGCATGAGACAGAGCGCCTGTTTCAGGTGATCGCCCGACTGAAAGCGCGGGGCATCGGCGTCATCTACATCACGCACCGCATGCGGGAGATATATCGCATCGCTGATCGCGTGACGGTCCTGCGCGACGGCCGGCATGTACTGACGCGACCGATCGCAGAGACCACTCCGGAAGAGCTCGTGCGCGCCATGGTCGGGCGGGAGCTGAAGGAACACCTCCCGGCGCGTGGTCCTCGGATGATCGGCGAACCGATTCTGCGCGTCGAGCGATTGACCGCGCCGGGGCGATTCTACGACATCACCCTCAGTGTTCGCGGTGGGGAGATCGTCGGCCTGGCGGGGCTCGTCGGAGCGGGTCGAACGGAACTGGTCGAGGCGATCTTCGGCGCGCGCGAATACACGTCGGGGACGATCCGCATCGCTGGCCGCCCGGTGACGATCCGAACGCCCGTTGATGCCGTGCGGCACGGCCTCGCCCTGGTGACCGACGATCGGAAGACCAAGGGGCTGATCCTCACCGCTTCCGTGCACACCAACATCATCCTTTCGGTGCACCCGCGGATCGCCCGCCTCGGTCTCTTCGTGGATGCGCGCGCGGAGCGGCAGCTCACCGAACGCCTCATTCGCGAGCTGCGCGTGAAGACGCCGAGCGCCGATCACCCGGTCATGCTCCTGAGCGGAGGGAATCAACAGAAGGTCGTCCTCGCGCGGTGGCTCGCCACGACCCCTCGCATCTTCCTGCTCGATGAGCCCACGCGCGGCATTGACGTCGGGGCGAAGGCGGAGATCTACGAATGGATTCGACGACTCGCCGACCAGGGAGCTGCGATCCTGCTGGTCTCCTCCGAACTGGAGGAGCTTCGGCGATTGGCCGATCGCATCCTCGTCATGCATCGTGGGCGAATCGTCGGAGAGCTCTCGCGAGAGGAGGCCACCGATGATCGCATCCTCTATCTCGCCACCGGAGGAGGAGCATGACTCGCGGAGCCTCATCCGCGTTCGAGAACGCCGGTCGAATCTTTCATCCTGACCTGATCCTGCCGCTGCTCCGGCGCTTCGGCCCTCTTCTCGCCCTACTCTTGATGAGCGGAGCGCTGGCTGTGCTCTCGCCGCACTTCCTCACGTTCGACAATGTGCTCAATGTCTTCCGGCAATCGGCCATCAATGCGCTTCTAGCCCTTGGGCAACTGCTCGTCATCATCACAGCGGGAATTGATCTCTCGGTGGGATCCATCCTCGGGCTCTGCTGCGTCGCGGTCGCCATGCTGCTGAAGGCCGGAGTGCCGACGCTGGCTGCCGTCGTCGCGACGTTCGCTCTCGGGACGGCCTTGGGGATGACCAATGGACTGTTGTTCACAAAGCTTCGCCTTCCCCATCCGTTCATCCCGACGCTGGGAATGATGAACGTGGCGCGCGGATTGGCGCTGGTGCTCTCCGGAGGATTTCCCATCTCCGAGCTTCCGGAAGAGTTCCGCTTTTGGGGAGCGGGAGCCTTGGGGGGCATCCCCATGCCGGTGATCATCGTCCTGGTCGTTTACGCCGTGTTCCATCTCTTCCTCACCCGCACGACCCTCGGTCGCGACCTCTACGCCATTGGGGGCAACAAACAGGCGGTGCTTCTGGCCGGCATTCCGGTGGATCGGCGCCTCATCCTGGTCTATGCCGTGAGCGGTGGGCTGGCGGCTCTCGGGGCCATTATCCTGGCCGGACGGATGAATTCGGGATTCCCCTTGGCCGGCGTGGGAGCCGAACTCGACGCCATCGCCGCGGTGATCATCGGAGGGGCGAGCTTCTTCGGCGGCGTGGGCACCGTGTGGGGGACGCTCGTCGGCGCCCTCATTATGGGCGTCTTGAGGAACGGGTTGAATCTCCTGGACGTCTCCGCCTATTGGCAGACGACCGTCATCGGCATCGTCATCGTCGTCGCTGTGTGGGTGGACGTCCTGCGCCAACGCGCCGTGGAGAGACGGCGCGTGCTTCGCGCGTGAGTTCTCTCTCACCAGAAGCGGCGGGCCAGATAACTCTTCGGAATGCCCACAAGTTGCGCCTTCATGGAGAAGCGCAGGCTGTCATGAAGGAAGCAGACGTGCGTGCAAAAGCAGCGATCGCGGGCGATCGCGGCGACTTCCCGCCGCCGAATGGCCGAATCCCAAAAGGCGGCGAAGTCCATATCGTACTCGCGCAAATTCCCCAACGGCGCGCGCAGCTCACACGCGCGAACATCGCCGTTGAAATCAATCACGATCGACGTCTCCCCGGCCGTGCACGGCATCGGCCAGGCCTTCCCATGAGCATAATTGGCGAACTGCACGCGGTGATGGAAGTTGAACGTCCCCACGTAAATCATGCGCTTCATCCAGCGGGCGGCCGCGCTCGGATCATCGAAGGCGCGTCGCGCGTACTGCTCCTGAATGCGCGAGATCTCGCCGTAGAGCGCCCGCAACTCATCGGGGGGGACGGCCATGAGCGTCGGATCCAGAGGATCCCCCCTCACGATCTGAAAATAGTGACCATCGAGGACCCGCTGCTTCAAGAAATACTCGGCCAGCGGGATCAGCTCCCGGTAATTCTCCCGACAGATGACCGAGACGACGCCGACCCACAGCCGCTTCCGAAATCGCTCCCGAAGCGGCTGGATGAGGGCGATCGCCTGTTCGACCTTCGCGAAATTCCCCGGGACGGCGCGGATGCGATCGTGCGTCGCAGCGAGCCCATCCACGGAGAAGTTCACATAGACGGTCAGCGTCTCGTTCTCTTCCAAGATCCGCTCCACGAACGCCCGCGGGCGCTCCGGTTTCAATCCGTTCGTCGGAAGATTCACGCTCTCGATCCCATTGTGGTGGGCGAAGAGGCGCACAATGTCGGGCAGGTCCTCTCGAAGCGTCGGCTCGCCCCCGCTCAACAGGAGCTGCGAAAACGGCGGCATCGTGTGGGAGAGCCGCTCCAGCTCCGCCAAGGTCAAATCTCCTTCCGCATTCAATGCCGACCAGTAAAAGCACGTGCGGCATTTCGCATTGCATCGCGAGGTGACAAAGAGGATCACCGTGTGCAGGTGCTTCTCCCGCGGCAACCGGCGCAGATAGCGGATGAAGGCTCCGACCTGAGACACCTCGCCTCTCCCTCCAAAGACCTCAGGACTCGTAGAATCGCCAGCATAACAGATCAGAAGCGGGCCGTCAAACCAACGGCGCGCGTCCTTACGTCCGAAGCAATGCCCGCGATAAACTAGCGATTCGGAGGACGACCTATGCGGGGAATCGCCCAATGGAGCGCGCGCATGGGCTTCGCGCTCATGCTGGGCAGCTTGCTCTTCACCGGCGATGGCTGCCGGCGCACGGAGACGACCAAGACGTATCGCATCGCCGTCGTGACGAAAGCCCTGGACAGCGAATTCTGGCTCACCTTGAAACGGGGAGCCGAGGCGGCCGCGCGCGAGCACCCTGAGGTCGAGGTCGTCGTGCTCGCTCCCGAGCGCGAGATCAATATTGACCAGCAGGTGGCTCTCCTGGAAGATCAAATCCTGAAGAAGGTCTCGGCGCTGATCGTCGCCCCGGCAGGGGCCGCTGAGGTCATCCCCGTGCTTCAAAGAGCGCGCGCTTCTGGAATCCCCGTGCTTCTGGTGGATACGGACGCCCCTTGGCCAGAGAAGCTGAGTTACATCGGGACGAACAATCGGTTCGGGGGCAGACTCGCCGGTGAATACATCGTGCGCGCGCTCGGTGGGCAGGGGAAAGTCGCCGTCATTCGCGGTATCCTGGGCGTCGCCGCTCACGAGGATCGCGTGGCCGGATTTCAAGAAGCGATCGCGCGCGCGCCCGGCATCCAGTTGGTCACCATTCAACCGGCCAACAGCGAGCGGGCGCTGGCCATGACCGTGATGGAGAATATCTTGACCTCGCACCCGGACCTGCGCGCCGTCTTCGCGACGAACGATCAGATGGCCCTGGGGGCTATGGAAGCTATCGCGGCCCGGAACCTGACGGGAAAGATCATCCTCGTGGGATTCGATGCGACGCGAGAGGCCGTCCGGGCTGTCAAGGCCGGACAGATGCATGCGGTCGTCGCCCAACATCCGTTCGAGATGGGCCGACGTGCTGTCGAGGCGGCGATCCGCGTTCTCCGCGGAGAGCCCATCGAGAAGCACGTGGACACGGGTACGACGCTCGTCACGCGCGAGAATGCGGATGAGTTCTTGCGAGAAGGAGAAAGCCCATGAAGATCGCCACCGCTCCGGTGAGTTGGGGGATCTGCGAAGTCGAAGGATTGAGCGCTCGACGCCCCTATTCGGAAGTTCTTGACGAGATGCGCTTGGCCGGATACGAAGGGACGGAGCTTGGCCCCTACGGATATTTGCCCACCGATCCCATGCTCCTGCGGGAGGAACTCTCGCGGCGTCAGCTGGAATTGGTCACGGCTTTCGTCCCAATCCCGCTCTCGGAACCGGAGCGCTTCGAGCATGGACTCCGGGACGCCCTACGCGTCGCCGACGTATTGCACGCCCTCGGCGCGACGCTCATTGTGCTGGCCGACACGCTCACGCCGCGCCGCCTGGCCGTCGCCGGGCGCGTCGCTCCGACCGACGAGCTCACCGAAGCGCAGTGGAGGGAAGCCGTCGCCTTCCTCCACGAGGTCGCTCGAGCATGCCGCGCGCGAGGATTGCTCGCCGCCTTCCATCATCATGCGGGGACGTTCATCGAGACCCCGAGAGAAGTCGCCCGGCTGCTGGCCATGACCGATCCCGAGCTGATCGGCCTCTGCCTGGATACCGGCCATTACGTCTACGGCCGGGGAGATCCGGTGGAGGCCGTGCGAGCCTATGGGCCGCGCATCTGGCACGTTCATGCGAAAGACGTCCGCGCGGAGGTGCTCGAGCGCGTCAGGCGAGAGCCGCTCACGTTCGCCGAAGCTGTTCGAGAAGGCCTCTTCTGTCCACTGGGCGACGGGATGGTGGATTTTCCCACGCTCATTCGAGAACTGAGCGCATGGGGATATCAGGGTTGGATCGTCGTCGAACAGGACGTGGATCTCAGCCAACCCGAGGTCGCCCCTCTGCGCGACGCCGCGCGAAGTCGAGCCTACCTACGGCACGTCCTACAGACTCTTGGCCTCACAGGTTGATCCGACTCCGCGCCTCTTGAGCATCGAAGGCCGGCCGACTCTCTCGCTTTCGTCCCTTCCAGCTCATCGGATCTTGCGACTTCTGCACGACGAGATCAATCCGCTCGGTCTCCATCTGGATAACGTCCAGATGCTCCGGCATGAGCACTTGGGGATTCGCGAGCCGGAACCCGATGAGGTTCGCTCGAATGGCGTTGGCCGCATTCGCCGCCTCATACCGGAGCGAGAAGAGCGCCTCTTCCATGATCTCGAGCTGCCGCTTCCACGTCTTGGCTCGAAATCGCCAGAGGCGACATCGCCAGAAGACGACAGTCGCGAGGATCACCGGCCCGAGCGCGACGATCGCGACCGTTGAGAGAGGCGCCTCACTCCGCACGAGCCACCCAACCCCCACGCTGAGAGCATACGCGAGGATGAAGAAGAGGACTGATGTCCGCCACGTCACCGCTTTCGGCGCTTCGCTGATCCCCATCGCCTCCGATGCCGCCACCGAGACATCCCCGATCACCGAGAGCGTGACCTGCGTCGGCTCCTTGCGCGAGCCTTCCGGGCCCACCGACTGATCGGCAGGACCTCCCCGAATCCGCTCAGCTTCCGTCATCACATCGCCCCCTTCCATTCGGGGAACATCTCACGAATGAGTGAATCCTTCAGGAAACGATCCTTCTCCGTCTCTTGCGCTTCCGCCTCGACGATCACGTGAGGATCCATCACCGGTTTCCCCGAAGCCAAATACTCGACGCTCTGCAATTTCTCCTTCTTCACATAGACGTGGATGTTTCGCGCCGCTTCGTGAAGCTCCAGGAGCACGCGCTGGGCCGTCTCTCCCGGCTTCGGATCCAAGGAGCTGGTCAGCTCCATGACCTTCCGCTCCTTCTGGAAGAGCCCCATCTCTTGAACGGGGGTGCTGTCGAAGACATGCGTGAGGAGCGTATCAATCGTTTGCTTGACGGGTACGACATACGCGGAGCCGTTGTAGACGTCGTCCACGAGCAACTCCCCCTGAGTGCCTGCGTGATGGAGCGCGATCATCCGGAGCCGATATTTGTCGTAGAAGATGTTGTGATGACGAAACCCCGCCAGCAGCTCCTGGTTCTCCTTGCGGATGAAGTCCTGCAGCTCGGCGCGGCTCGCCCCCTTGCGATGCAGGAGCTGGAGGTTATGCCGCACCTTATTGCAATACCGATCCACGAGCTGGATCTTGACATGCAGCTCGCTGATCCCCAGCAGGCATTCGCCGAGCATGTAGATGTAGTCGAAGAACATGAACCGGAAGCGGAGGCCGTTGATGGGCGATCGCGACGCCATGGGGCTCCTCCTCCGAAGATCGGGCCGGGGATCGTGCGATCCCCGAGCCCGCGAGCGCGTCAATTCTTCGTGAAGAGCGAGCTGAGCCGATCCACGACCTCATCGAAATCGCGGACCTCCTCCTCGGGGACGCCCGAGATCTCACCGGCGCGGACGGCAGCCTGGACGACTCCCGAGGTCACGATCTGAGCCAGCTGCTCGGCCTGCTGCCGGAGCCCCTTCAATTGTACCAGCGGCGTCTGGGCCGATGTCCCGCAGCCGTTGCCGGCACTCAGACTGAATCCGCTCGGCATGGCGAAATGGCTCGCCATCGCGGACTCGGCCCCGGCCGTCAGTTCGATCCACTCATGAGCGTTGTACACGCATCCGGGATCGCCCGCTTGGATATCACCGGTATAGGCGAGCGAACGGGCGCGACATCCGCCGCAGTAGTGCCGATAGTCGCACACGCCGCAGTGATCGCCCCGATCCTCTCGATCCGAGAGGACGCTGAAGAGCGCGTTCTCCCAGATCTCCTTGAAGCTCTGCCGACGAATATCCCCCACCTCTTCGGAGGGGATGTAGACGCAGGCATTGATGATCCCATTGGGCTGGATCGAGCAGTAACACCGTCCGGCACCGCATCCGCCGATATAGCGCGAGAGCACGAGCGTCTTCTTCCCTTCGCCCTTCCCCGCGTGGCCGGTGGCGAAGACCCCCTCCTCAGAACCGTAGATGATGCAGGAGCGCCCAAATTGCGGCGCCGTGGAGATGATGCTGATCTTCCCCTCGGCCAGATGCCGCTGCAACTTGCGCATGAGCAACTCGCGCTGCCCCGGCGTCAGATCATGATGCATGATCTCCCTGCCGCGCCCGACCGGGATGAAGTTGAAGTGCGCGAAGGTGCTGCAGCCGAGATCAATGGCGAACTTCACCACCTCATCCACCGTGTGGACGGTCTCGCGGGTGAAGCAGGTGGCCATCCCCGTCCGAATGCCCGCCGCGACAGCATTCCGAATGCCCTGGATCGAGCGCTCCCACGCGCCCTTCAGTCCGCGAAACTCGTCATGCTCCTCCGGATTGATGCTGTCAATGCTCACTTCGATGTATTTCACGCCCACTTCCTTCAAACGGGCGCACATCTCCGGCGTCAGCAACATCCCGTTGGTGGCGATCGTCACATGGAACCCTCGCTTCTTACAATGCTCCAGCACAGGCCACAGATCCTTCGCCACCAAGGGCTCGCCTCCGGCGAAGGCCACAAAGGGCACATACTCATCGGCCATCTGGTCGAGGAGATCGAGCTTCTCCTCCGTCGTCAGCTCATCGGGCATCGGCTTGTGCTTGGCGTCCTGATAACAGTGCTTGCAGCTCAGATTGCACACCTGCGTGATGTTCCACACGACGAAGAGCGGAGCCGTGAACCGCTGCGGCACCGTCAGCCCATAGGTCCCGATGCTCTTGGCCGTCAGGGCCAGTGACTTCACCGTCGGCGTGTGGTGAAACAGGTGCTTCTTCATCGTCTCCTTATCCAGACCCGCCTTCTTCAAGGCGAGATCAATGGCCTTGTTCGACCAGTACCACTTCAGGCGGGTCCAGAAGTCCGCGTTCGGATTATCGTAGTTCTCGCAGAGTCGTTCGAGGAAGCACTTCCCATCTGGCCCCCGCCGGGTCATCCAGAGAAGCGCCTTGCGAACGGCCGGCTTGGAGAGGATGTCCTCCAGCGGATGATGCGCTTTGGGAAGCGTCACCGTCACCTTCTGGACCTGCGATCTCGTGTAGGTCATGACCTTCTGATTCGTTCTGCCGATGTACATAGCCATCCCTCCTTAGATCGAAAAATCACCGCTCCATGTCTCGACCTCTCCGAATAAAGACGACCTTGCTTGCCCTTTCGCGCCATCGTTTTCCACCCTCAGCCTCCGGCTGACGCGGAGTATTATATTCCAGGGGCCGAATCGCAAGTCAAGCTTTTTTTCAGCAAGAGTGCAAAAAAAATCCCGGCCCGCCTCCCATCCCTCTCGACGGCTTCTGCGGGAGAGAAGGCGTCCGAACAAACGGCCGGCGCACGGGATCTGCTCGCACGGGCTCATCCGACGCCATGACACTTCTTGTACTTCCTCCCGCTACCACAGGGGCAGGGATCGTTCGGCCCGATCTTCGGCCCCTCATGTCGGATCGTGCGCGGCTTCTCCGGCTCTCCTCGCGCTGAAGCCGTGGCGCTGACGCTGGCATGCACGTACTGCACCCGCTGCGGGCGCCGGCGCCGCTCCAGGCGCTCGCGCGGAGCGGCTTCGGCCGTGACCTGCAGATTCCAGAGGAAGCGGATCGTTTCCCGATCGATCCGGTCCAGCATCGCCTCGAAGAGCGCGAAGGCCTCTTTCTTGTACTCGACGAGCGGATCCCGCTGAGCGTATCCCCGCAACCCGATGCCCTCTTTCAGGTGATCGAGCACGAGCAGGTGATCCTTCCACTGCGCATCCACGATGTTGAGCATGATGATCCGCTCATAGTAGCGCATGGCCTCGCGCCCGAGCAGGACCTCCTTCTCCTCGTACTTCGCCTTCAGCTTCGGCCAAATGAGCTCTTTCAACTCCTCCCGCCCGAGCTGCTCATAGTCGGGGACCTCGGTCTCCAGATCGAAGCCGTAAATGTGCCGGAGCTCGATCTTCAGGCCGTTGAAGTCCCATTCCGATGGACTGACCTCATCGCTCAGATACTGCTGCAGCAGATCCTCCAGCAAGTCCTCGGCCAAGCTCAGGATGTAGTCTCGCTGATCAGTCTCCTCCAGCAACTGGCGGCGGAGGCCGTAGATGGTCTCCCGCTGCTTGTTCATGACATCGTCGTATTCGAGCAGATGCTTGCGGATGGCGAAGTTATGGGCCTCGACGGCCTTCTGCGCGCGCTCGATGGCGCGGGTGACCATCTTCGACTCGATGGGCTCGCCATAGGGCCAGCCGCCCAACCGATCCATGATCGCCTTCACGCGCGGCCCGGCGAAGATGCGCATGAGATCATCTTCGAGCGAGAGGTAGAAGCGCGAGGAGCCCGGATCGCCCTGCCGCCCGGAACGCCCGCGAAGCTGATTATCAATGCGCCGCGCCTCATGCCGCTCGGTCCCGATGATGTGCAGACCGCCCAGGCGGACGACCTCCTCGTGCTCCTTCTCCGTGATGGCCTTGGCCTTCTCATAGGCGGCGCGCCATTGTTCGGGCGTCGCCTCCTCGGGATTAACCTCCTGCTTCTTGAGGAACTCCTTGGCCAGGAATTCGGGATTCCCCCCGAGCAGGATATCCGTGCCGCGCCCGGCCATATTCGTCGCGATCGTGACGGCCCCTTTGCGCCCCGCCTGCGCGACGATCTCCGCCTCCCGCTCGGCGTTCTCCGGCTTCGCGTTCAGGACGTTGTGCGGGATGCCGAGCTTCTTGAGTCGCCGAGAGAGCATCTCGGAATTCTCGATCGAGACCGTCCCCACCAGCACCGGCTGCCCGCGCTTGTAGCACTCCTGGATCTCCTCGATCACCGCGTTCCATTTCTCCTCGGCCGTGCGGAAGACCAAGTCGGGATGATCCACGCGAATCATCGGCTTGTGCGTCGGGATGACGACGACGTCCAGGTTGTAGATCTTCATGAACTCCTCGGCCTCGGTCTCAGCCGTGCCGGTCATGCCGGCGAGCTTCTCGTACATGCGGAAGTAGTTCTGGAAGGTGATCGTCGCCAGCGTCTGGTTCTCCGCCTGGATGCGGACGCCCTCCTTCGCCTCGATCGCCTGATGCAGACCATCGGACCAGCGGCGGCCGGGCATCTGCCGCCCGGTGAATTCGTCCACGATGATGACTTCCCCGTCCTTGACGATGTAGTGATAGTCCCGCTTGTAGAGATTGTGCGCGACGAGGGCTTGCGTCAGGCAGTGCAGCAGGTCCATGTTCTCCGGCGCGTAGAGATTCCCGCAGCCGAAGAGGCGCTCGGCCTTCTCGATTCCCGACTCGGTGAGCGCGACCGTGCGGGCCTTCTCGTCCACCTCGTAATCCACGCCTTTGACGAGCCGCCGGGCGACGGCGTCGGCGTCGTAATACTTCTGAACCGTCTCCTCCGAGGGCCCGGAGATGATGAGCGGCGTGCGCGCTTCGTCAATCAGGATCGAATCCACCTCGTCCACGATGGCATAGTAATGGCCCCGTTGCACGCACTCGGAGAGATCGTACTTCATGTTGTCGCGCAGGTAATCGAAGCCGAATTCGTTGTTCGTGCCGTAGGTGATGTCGGCCAGGTACGCTTCTTTCCGCGTGCACGGACGCAGCCGCGCCAGCCGGGGATCGGGATTCTTGTACGTCGGATCGTAGATGAAAGAGGCCTCGTGCTGAATGACGCCGACGGTGAGCCCGAGCAGGTGGTAAATCGGCCCCATCCACACCGTATCGCGCTTGGCCAGATAGTCGTTGACCGTGACCAGATGACACCCCTTCCCCGTGAGCGCGTTCAGGTAGAGGGGCAGCGTCGCCACGAGCGTCTTCCCCTCACCCGTCTTCATTTCGGCGATCTTCCCCTGATGGAGCACGATCCCCCCAATGAGCTGCACGTCGAAATGGCGCATGCCCGTCGTGCGGCGCGACGCCTCGCGCACTACGGCGAAAGCCTCCGGCAGCAGATCGTCGAGCGTCTCCCCATCGGCCAGGCGCATCTTGAATTCGTCGGTCTTAGCCCGCAATTGCTCGTTGGTGAGCTTCTCCACCTCCGGTTCGAGTGCGTTGATCTTCTCGACGATCGGGCGGATCTTCTTCAGATACCGCTCGTTGGCCGTGCCGATGATCTTCGCCAGAATCTTACTCCACATACGTCGCTCCTTCCCCCCGCTTCGCGCGGCGCTTCCTGAACCTCACAAAACGTGATTGTACCCGATGGGGAGAAACGAGGGCAACCATCGCTGCGATCCCCTCCCCGGAGCCCGAACTTTGAAAACTCCCGCCCGTTCTGATACAATCGGCCTCTCACTCACGGGGGGGACGCCAGATGAAGGAGCT
>BEHK01000069.1 GCA_002898775.1 bacterium HR08
TAAAGAAAGCGCGCGTCGCCGCTATATGAGAGGTGCAGGTGGTGATATCACGTTCCCTGACCTGGTTTCACAGACCGTGCCCGATTTCTCATCTCTCCCAGCCTCCGCTTGGCTCGCCCTCCAAGTAGATTTTGAACTTCTCACCCCCTCGTACTCCAAAGACGACCGCGCGTTCCACCTGCTGGACAACCCGGTGCGCAAGGACCGGGTCTTCGGCGTACCCTTCATGGCCGCCTCTTCCTGGAAGGGGATGTTGCGCTGGGCCTGCCGAATGCAGGCGGGGCTACGGGAACATTTGGAAAAGCACGGCGGCAAGATGGACGGCTGGCGCGACCCGGACTGGATTCTGCATCTCTTCGGAAACGAAAAGGGTGAAGGTGAGGAGTTCAACCGGGGCGCGCTGGTCTTCTACCCCACATGGTTTGACAAGATTGGCTTTGAGGTGATCAATCCCCACAGCCGGGAGCGCCGAGCCGGCACTATGCCCATCTACTATGAGGTGGTGCCACCTGGAGCAAAAGGAACTCTTTCCCTACTCTACGCTCCCTGGCCGGGGATGAAGCCTGCGGCGGAACCGAAGGAAGTCCTTCAAAAACTGCTTGAAGCCATTGAGACCCTGCTTACTACCTACGGCATTTCCGCCAAGCGCACGGTGGGCTGGGGCACGGCTAAAATCCTGAAGTGGCGGGCGTTCCATAAGATGCACAAAAGCGTAGAAAGGGATGATCGGGATGCACTCTGGCAGGAAGTAGAAACCTGGCTTTCGGGAGGAGGCACGCCATGAACAGCACGTTTTCGCCTGCCGAAACCTTGCGGCAGCACCGCTCCCTGCTCCTGGCCATGGAGGCTATTGGCTGGTTCCACATGGCCGGCAAGGCCCGGGCCGAGTTCCTGCGACGACACGGGGGCGAGAACAACGGCTATGAGGAGCGCCGTTGGCATCAGCAGGAAACGCCCCCCTTCCCCTGGGATGACCTGCTGAAGTGGGTACGACGGCTCTATGGCACCAGGATCCCAGATAGCGCCTGGCCGGGTACCTTCGCTGTGTTTACCGAACGACATGCGGAGCGCGATCCGGGGCTGTTAGGCCTCCTCCAGGCGGGGCACGGAATTGTCTCCGGCATAGAAAAGAACCTGCCGGGTCCCACATCGGACTACTTGAGGCAATCCATCCCCCACATGTGGCTCTCCTCGCCCTGGGGGCATCCCAAGCGCAACTTGCTGGCCGACCCGCCGGACATCCTCTCCTCCCAGGGCTGGCGCCAGCTGGTAGACGAAATCCGCCGGATATTTGAGGAACTGCGCGACCTCGGCACGCGGAACGTCCAGGATGTGGCCCTCTGGCGGCGCTGGCGGGAAAGCGCCATCGGCGAGGGCTCCTTCATCCGCCGGGCATTCCTTTCCACTCTGGCCGAGACGCGGCTGCCCAACAACGATGTGACCCTCTGGGACCAGTCCTACGTGGCCGCGGCCCTGTTCAAGAGCGCGGTAGCGGGGGCACTACTAAACAGTAGTTTCCCCTGGGGGGATAGCGGCATCAAGAATAAGATCCGCTGGCGCCTGCTCACCGTGGCCCTCGGCACCGAGCACTACGAGGCCCGCTCGGTGAAGATCGGCGACTGGACGGGCGCCCAGGGCGCGATTGAGGAATTTTTCCGCCGGGTAGCCGAACTGGTGGAAGTGGACCTGGCCGTAGGTTCCCGGCTTTACCGGGATAGCACGGTGGCTGTCTTCTCCTTCCCCAGTGAACGGTTTGATGAGACAGTGCCGGCAGGATGGCTGAATGGATGGGAACGGTGGTTGCAGGAACAGGTGGACGAAATCGCCCGCGATCTGCATTTGGAAACCCCACCCCATGTGCGCCTGAGCGACCCGACTCGCTCCCTGGTGCCCATGGTCAAGGAAAGGCGGGAGGTCAAAAGCACGGTGGCTATCCCGGTTCAGCGTTCGTGGAATATCACCCAAAATGATGAGCAAGGGGGCCATGTCTGCCCGGTCTGCGGGGTGCGGCTCAACGGCGACCCCACCAACAAGGGCAAGCCCTGTGCTGTTTGCCGCGAACGACGTCACCACCGCCGCGATGCCTGGCTGCAGGGACAACTAGGCAACGACACCATCTGGTTTGAGGAGGTGGCCGATCGCAATGGGCGTTTGGCCCTGCTCACTTTTTCTCTGGACTTGGAGGAATGGCTGAACGGAAACCGTGTGGACAGCCTCCGGGCTCAGGCGATTCCGGAATGGGCGCGGTTCAATCCTGTGCTTGAAGAGTTCTGGCAACGGGAAGAATCCCGACGTCGAAGGTCGGATAACCCTATTTCTTCATACGATTTAGCCTCTCAACTTGCAACCGAAATCAGGCAGAGATTTCGAGACCAGTCTGGAAACTGGAGATTTCCAGAAACCGACCTTCTGTTGGCCAACCTGCAAGAGGGATTCCGGCATTTTCGTAGATCAAACCCACAAAGGCAAGGCGAACAGCATAACGACTACGAGGAACGATTGTGGCGCACCTTCTATGAGCAGATTGTTGAAGATCGCACGGACGCGCCTTCGTGGAATAACCTGAATGACGACCAGCGAGCGGCGTGGCTGGCGCATCAGCTCTTGCGCAAACTACCGTCTCCGGGCCGGGTCTATCGCTTCTGGCGGGAAGCGGAAGACTTCTTCCGTGACCTCCTGCGGGAGTTCCGCCAGTTGGCCGCCCGCAGCGACAACCCCTGGCGGGTGCGACGGCTGGTGCTGGTGCCCCAACCAGACCCCGATGCAGAGTGGGAAAATCTGAAGCTCTACGATGGCCGATGGCAGGAGCGGCAGATCAGTCTGGTTTATGTCTGCAGCTTAGGTGGCTTCGTGACCGCTTCCAACCTGGCCAGGCTCATGCGACCCGAGGATGGGCAAGATACCTTCCAGGGTGCCCAGATCGCGCTGGAGGACGAAGATACGCCCGGCCGACGACGCGATATGACCGTGGCCCAGGTGCGTGAGTTGCGGCAGCCCCACGCCCATTTGGGCGTCTATCACCCGGTGATTCCCGTGGAAATCTCCCCCTTGCGATTCCGAGTGCTGGTCCCCCTGGAAGCTGCATCCGAGTGCGTGGACCTGGCGGTGACATGGTGGCGGGAGCGCTTTGCCCGGGTGTGGGACCGCCTTCCGCTGCGGGTGGGCGTGATTGCCTTCCCCCGCCTGGTGCCCTACCAGGCGGTGGTGGAAGCGGTTCGCAATGTGGAAGACGCCCTTACGGGTCAAGAAGAAACCTGGCCGGTCCGGGAAGTGGAGCACCGAGCGGGTGTGGTGGCTCTGCGTTTGCGCCGGCCCGATGGTCGGGAAACCCTCCGCATCGTCCCGGTGACCATGCCCGACGGCCGGGAAGATGTGTTTTATCCCTATGTTGCGGTGGAAGACCGGCAGGTGCGTTTCCCCCGCGACTTCCAGCACCCCAACGGTCCGATCTACCGCCATGTGGCCGACCTGCGGCCGGGGGATGGTATCAAGGTAGCCCCCGCGCGGGTAAAGACGCTCTTCATGGACAGCACCGCCGCCCGTTTTGACACGACACCGCCGCGATACTTGGAGGAATGGACCCAGATACGTGAGGTGTGGGCCCTCCTGCAACGAGTGGCCCCCAGCCAGACCGCGCTCCAGCGCCTGCGGAGCGAACTGGCGCGGCTGGAGGATCATTGGAAATCGCCAAGCGGGCACCTGGAAGCCTCGGAAGACCTATGGCGAGACACCCTGCGTGGACTTCTGGCGCATCATCTGGAGGTGCAAGGCGCGGTCCTGGAAACACTCACCGAGGTCGCCACGCAGGGTATCCTGCAATGGGCCCTGGATTGGCATATCACAGTGCTGAAAGAAAGCGTTTAAAGGAGGTACAGCCATGGCAAGTTATCAAAAGTTTGTCCAGATCGGCCTTGCCCTGGACCCCATCCATGTGGGCACTGGGGGAGCCCGCATCGGCCGGGTGGACCTGACCATCGTGCGCGACCCGGCCACCCGCGTGCCCAAAATCCCCGGCTCCAGCCTGGCCGGGGTGTACCGGACCTATGTGGCAATGCATTATGAAGAACAAAGGCAACAGCAAATGCAGTTCCAGGGACGGCAAAAGCCTTTCTACCCTGATTGCGCCGGCTTGGGCCTCGATGACAACCGCGGCCATTGCCGCCAGCCCGATTGCCCCGTCTGCACCGTTTTCGGTTTTGCCCGTGGCGCAGGGCAGGAGGGCGGCTTCGCCGGTCTGGCCGCCTTCACCGATGCTCACGTGCTCCTCTTCCCCGTCCCCACTCGGCAAGGGCCCATGTGGGTGACATCGCCTATGGTGCTTGAGATGATCGGGCTCACGGTGAACGGGGTGAGCGACAACGCCGTCTACGTCGAAAATCCCGGTAACCCCCTCAACTTGGGTTGGCTGTTGTTGAAAACTCGGAAATGCAACCAGATGGATGCTATCAAGCAGCATTTGAATTCTCTCAGTATCCCCGATTACATCCAGAACCGCCTTGCCCTGGTGCCCGACCGCCTCTTCGCCCACATCGTCAACAGCAACCTGGAGGTGCGCACCTCGGTGTCTATTAATCCGGCAACGGGGGCAGCCGAAGAAGGAGCACTCTTCTCTTACGAGGCCTTGCCGCGCGGCACGGTGCTGATGTGGGAGATCATTGCCAAGAACCCTGCACATTTCCGGATCGGCAGCCAGCCGATTACGGCCGTTTCCAATTCGACAGACGTTCACAATGTAACCAAGCAAGCTCATCCCTACCTGGAACACCTGGGCATCGGCGGCATGGGCACGCGCGGCATGGGGAGGGTGAAGGTGGTGTATCAGAACGCATTGCCAGCTACGGGGCCTGTATCCTGCCAGGGAGGCGGGGCTTCGGAACAAGGCGCAGAGCAGACAGAGACTCAGTGAGGAGGTCGGCCATGAGTGAGACTCATGGGAAAAATCTCGATATCCTGTGCGCGGAGCTGGGGCGCGACTTTGCCAAAATACGAGAAATCGAAGAAAAGATGTTCAACGAGGCCCTTGCGGTCTTGGAAGAGCAGGGCCCTTATGCCATGTTCCTTTACCTCAAAGCCAGACACGAGAAGGTGGCAAAACCCATCTCGGACAAATCGCTGGCCTTCCTGAAGGACGTTTTCAAAGGTCGGCTCGACGGGGTGAGCGACGTCCTGGACGCCGTCAGGCGTCTGGCTGAGGACCTGGACGACCTGCTTTTTGCCCGTGACCTCCTGCGCACAGCGCTCTCCTACGCCCGCTACCACCTGAAAGCCGGAGGTGGAGGCTCATCATGAGCTGGCGGCTCTACCGCTGCGTCTGGAAGCTACATTCGCCCCTGCACGTCGGCACTGGGCCGGCGGGTTCCTTGAACCGCACCCGCCTCTATGTCCTCGCCCGGACCGTCTGGGGCGCCCTGACCGCGGAGCTGGCCCGTGGGCAGAGCGGAAACTTCCCTGACTACCAGAACATCGGTCGGGGGCTCAGTCAACAGTGCCGCTTCTCCTATCTCTTTCCGGCCCAGCAGGTGGACAGACACTGGCGGGCTTGGCTTCCGCGTTATGAAGAAGGGCATGGACTTGTCTGGCGACGGGAAGACTGTCAGAACGCCGGGGATGGCGTGCCTGACCGGGTTTTCCGCTCATGGCTCCTCACTACCCGACCGGGCACGGCCATCGATCCCGGGTCCGATAGCGCTGCCGAAGGCACCCTCCGGGAATATGAGGTTATCAATCCGTGGTCTCGTTGGGGTGAAAAGGGGGAACTGCGACCGGTGGCCCTCGTGGGGTACGTCTTTCTCAGCGATACTGCCCCCCAAGGCATCCTCGACATCACGGAGCTTTTTATCGGAGGCGATATTCGCTACGGTTTGGGGCAGGTACGGAGGGTAGAATGTTCGAACGCCGGTGACCTTTTCGGCAGGGCGGTCCGGATGACGGGAAGCGATCCGGTAGTCGAGACCCATCACGTGCTGGCACACGCGTTGCCCGCTGGGGCTACCGACCTCTTGGGTGCAATGGAGCAACTGGCGATGTGGGATTACGGCAGGTTCATGACGGGTGAGCTGACATGGGCGCCAGGTTGTCAAGTCCGGGGTGACTGCGCTTCATGGCGCATTCGGGAGGATGGACTGTGGGAGAGGGCGCAGGAGGGTGACAAATGATCCGCCGCCTCATTGAAACCGATGAGATGCCCATCGGGCAGATCTCGGCGCACGCCCGCAAGGACCAGAACGTGCGGAAGGGGCACCTGCACACCCTCCACGTGTGGTAGGCGACCCGGCCGCTGGCCGCCTGCCGGGCGGTGCTGATGGCGACGCTCCTGCCCGATCCGGCGGATGAGAACTGCCCGGAGACGTTCCGCCGGGAAGCCCGGGAAGTCCTCCAGAAATTCACGGGGCGAGACCTCTCCGATCCCCTCGTGCTGCGCAGGGCGCTCCTGAACTTCATCGCCGATTTCGCCGCCTGGGAGAACTCGAACCGGCCGGTGTATGTGCAGGCCGCCCGACGGCTCGTGGCCGCCGCCCACCCCGAGGGGCCACCCCTGGTGGTGGACCCCTTCGCTGGCATCGGCTCCATCCCCTTCGAGGCCCTGCGCATCGGGGCGGACGCCTTTGCGGGCGATCTCAACCCCGTGGCTGTTCTTCTGAACAAGGTGGCCCTGGAATACTTGCCGACCTACGGCCTGCGGCTTGCCGAGGCGGTGCGCCGGTGGGGGAAGTGGGTTCGGGAGCGGGCCATCGAGGAGCTCCGCCCCTTCTATCCCTTGGACCCCGACGGCTCGGAACCCTTAGCCTACCTCTGGGCTCGCACCATCCGGTGCGAAGGGCCAGGTTGTGGAGCTGAAATCCCGCTGGTGGGGCTTCTCTGGCTCTCCCGCAAGGAGAAGCAACGGGTGGCCCTGCGCTACCGGGGGGATCAGGCCGTAGGGGCGAACTATAGTTCGCCCTCTGTGGTCTTCGAGATCTTCCAGCCCAAGTCCGAAAGCGAGGTCCAGCCGCCCCTCGTGAAGCGCTTCTCGGCCACCTGCCCGGTGTGCGGCTACACCACGCCTTACGCGCGGGTGCGGGAGCAGATCCGCGCCAAACGGGGCGGCACCCGGGACGCCCGGATGATCGCCGTCATCACGCTGAAGCCCGACGGGAGCCGGGGCTTTCGCCTGGCCACGGAGGAGGACGCGGCCGTCGCCGAGCGGGCCGCCCGGGAACTCGCCCACCGGCAGGCCGAACATCAGGGACCGCTTCCACTGGTGCCGGATGAGCCGCTTCCACCGGAGGGCTCTGCGGGGTTCCGGGTGAATCTGTGGGGCATGGAGACCTGGAGCGATCTCTTCACCCCCCGCCAGGCGCTGGCCCTGTCTACCTTCGTGCGCCTGGTGCGGGAGGCCCACGCCGAGATCCTCCGGGAGACCGGCGATGCCGGCTTCGCCCGGGCCGTGACCACCTGCCTGGCGGTGGCAGTAAGCTCCATGACTCCGTACCACGGCAGCACCTCTTTCAACCATCCTGCTTTCGGTATTAGGGAGGTATTTTTGGGCAGTGGCTTCCCAATGAAACCCGATTTTGCGGAGGGCAGTCCTTTAGTTCCACGGTTGGTTCCAGGATTCTCTTATTTCCTGGAGCAGGTGGCCCAGGTGCTGGAGCGGGAGGGCGGGCAGGGGTTCCGGCCTGGCACCGTTCGGCAGGGCTCGGCCACGGCCATCCCGCTTCCCGACCAGTCGGTGCCTTATGTGGTCACCGACCCACCCTACTACGATGCGGTGCCCTACGCCAGCCTCTCGGATTTCTGCTACGTCTGGCTCCGGCGGATGCTTTACGACCTTCATCCCGATTTATTCCGCACCCCGCTCACGCCGAAAGCCGAAGAGTGCATCATGGACCCGGGGCCGCCGCCGCCCGGCGAGCCGGAGAAGACCAAGGAGTTTTTCGAGATCACAATGGAGCGGGCCCTGGCCGAGTGCCGCCGGGTGCTCCGGCCGGATGGGCTGGCCGTGGTGCTCTTCGCCCACAAGGGCACGGCGGGCTGGGAGGCGATGCTCAACGCCCTGGTTCAGGCCGGATGGACGGTCACCAACTCCTGGCCCATTGAGACGGAGCGGGCAAGCCGCAAGCGGGCCGTGGGCTCTGCCGTTCTTCAGAGTTCGGTCTTCCTGGTCTGCCGTCCCCGCCCCGCAAACGCCGGCGTGGGTGATTGGCGGCGGGTCCTGGAGGAGATGAACCGGAAGGTCGCCCAATGGCTCCCGCGCCTGGAGCGGGAGGGCATCCACGGGGCGGACGCCATCTTCGCCTGCATCGGCCCGGCCCTGGAGGTCTACAGCCGCTACGAGCGAGTGGAGACGGCGGGCGGCGAGGTCATCCCCCTGGGCGACGTGCGCAACGGGAAAGGGCAGGTGGTCCAGCGGGGGTATCTCTCCTACGTCTGGGAAGCCGTGGCCCGGGAGGCCCTGAAGCTCATCTTCCCGGAAGCCGACCCATCAGGCTTTGAGGAAGACGCGCGGGTGACGGCGGTGTGGCTCTGGACCCTGCGGGCCCGGGCGAACGGGGCCGTCGCCGAGGAGGCCGAGGAGGCGGAGATGCTGGAGGAGGAGGACGAAGAGACAGCGGCCGGGAAGAAGCCGGCCGGCTACATCCTTCCCTACGACGACGCCCGGCTTATTCTCCAGGCCCTGGGCGCCCACGAGGAGCGCCTCAGGCGCCCCGGCGGCATCCTGGAGGTGAAGGGGAACACGGCGCGGCTGCGTCCGGTGGCGGAGCGCAGGCGCTGGCTTCTCGGGGCGGGCGCGGAGGAGTCGAGGCCTCGACGGCGCCGGAAAGCGCAACCGGAGCTCTTCGAAGCGCCTGCCGTGGAGCCGGTGGGTGAACTCCAGGTCGAGCCCGGACCGACCACCCTGGACCGGTTGCACCAGGCGATGCTGCTGTTTGCGGAGGGTCGCAGCGAGGCCCTGCGCCGGTTCCTGGTGGAGGAGGGCGTGGGCAAAGACAGTCGCTTCTGGCGCCTGGCCGACGCCCTTTCGCGCCTGTATCCCATGAACTCCCCGGAGAAGCGATGGGTGGACGGGCTTTTAGCCAGGAAGAAAAGTTGGGAGGCGTAAGATGTACCTTGAGCTCTATTATGACCCAACTTGTGAGATCTTTCGTACCGATCCGGCAAACGAGGGCTTTCCCGAAGTTCCACGTTTAATAGAAGAAGTGCGCCAGAAGGGAATTGAGGTGGAGATCATGGACACAGGCAAGATGAGCGAGGGAGAGAGGCGAGAAGCCTACGAGAAGGCTGCCGTTCTCGCCGTTCGTAAAAAATACAGGGTCAGGCAGGTTTTCGGAAGCCGACGTTATGGCTATGGCCCTGATTTCGGCAAAGGAGTCCCCGCCTTGCTCGTTTACAAAGAGAAAGGCGACCAATACCCGGAGGATGTCTACCCCCACGAGAGGGAGGGGAAAATCTTCACCATCAAGGAGTTCCTGGAGCAGCTTTTGAAGGCTGAGGAGTGAATTTGAGACCATGAACTCGGCGGTGAGACCTGCTGAATGGTATCGGGCTTTTCAGCGCGAGGTGCGCCTTGCCCGCTGGGCTGACCCTTTGCGGGAAGCTGCGCTGAAGGGCCACCTGGGTGCCTGGACCCGCCATCTGACGGGTGCGGTGATCGTAACCTGCCAAGCCATGGGCTGGCGGGCGGTGGGCCGGGGGCATCTCGCCGAGGTTCTGCCTGTGGTCAAGCAGGAATACCTGGCCCTGGACATCATGGCCTTCCCGGCTGATCGCCTGGAATCCTGGCCCCGCCCCGTGGCGGTCTTCGAACTGGAAAACCAGCAGCGGGAGGATCGCATCGCCTATGCCCTCTGGAAGGTGAGTCTGGTCCGTTGCTTCCTCAAGGGGATATTCTGCTACCGGAAGAGGCCCGAGGAGATCGGAGATCTTCTCGAATACCTCGCCGAGCGGGTGATGGCGGTAGCCGGAGCGGGCGAGGAACCGGAGGCCGTCCTGATCGTGGTGGGGACCCGCAGCCGGACGGAAGACTTCCCCGACGGCTTTTTCAAGCCCTACCGTTGGGATGGGCAACGGAAGCAGTTTCGTCCTTTGTTGTAAACGGAGGAGGAAAGACATGGCGAACCTGAAACCGTGGCATCAGGTGGCCGTCCCCCGGGAGGACCTGCGCAAGGGCGTCCCGCTGGACGCGGCGGAGTTCGCCATCCACCTGGATCAGGTGGTGGACGGCCGGGCGCCCGAGGATTACCGAGACCCAGTGCGCTTCTTCGCCCGCACTTACTTCACGAAGGCGTATCGGGAACTGACGGTGGGGGTGCTCCGGCGCCTGGCCGGGGAGACGATGGGCACCTCGGCGGGCATCAACCTCGTCACCCAGTTCGGCGGCGGCAAGACCCACTTCCTCACCCTGCTGTATCACCTGTTCGGGGCGGGGGACCGGGCGAAGGGCTGGCCGGGGGTGGCCGAGCTCTTGCAGGAGGCGCGCCAGGACCGCATCCCACAGGCCCGGGTGGCGGTCTTCGTCGGCAACCGGTTCGACTTCCTCGTGGGCGTCGGGGCGGAAGGGGAGCCCCGGCGTCGGACCCCCTGGGGGGATATCGCCTGGCAGCTGGGCGGCGCGGCGCTCTACGCCACCGTAGCCGAGCACGACCAGAAGGGGGTCGTCCCCGGCGGCGAGGTGATCCAGCAGTGGTTGGGTAAGGAGCCGGTCCTCATCCTGATGGACGAGGTGCTCAACTTCATCCGCCGCGCCCGGGACGCGGGCGGGGATTACGCCCGGCTGGGCTCTCAGATGTATAGCTTCCTTGAAGTGCTGAGTCGTGAAGCGGCGGCTGTCTCCAATGCCGTGCTGGTGGTCGCCCTCCCCATGTCCGAATACGAGATGACCCCCGAGGATGAGGCCGACTTCCAGCGCCTGAACAAGGCCCTGGACCGCCTGACCCGGCCCGCCCTGCTTTCGGAGGGGCCGGAGATCGCCGAGATCGTGCGCCGAAGGCTTTTTGAGAACGTAGGGGACCCCAAGGAGATCCGCCGCACCGCCAGGGCTTACGCCGAGTGGCTGCGGGCGCACCGCAAGCAGATCCCCGAGTGGTTCCCGGCGGACCAAGCGGAGTCGCTCTTTGAGGCCTCCTACCCCTTCCACCCCACCGTGCTCTCGGTCTTCGAGCGCAAATGGCAATCCCTTCCCCGGTTCCAGCGGACGCGGGGCATCCTGCGGCTTCTGGCCCTGTGGGTCTCCCGGGTCTACCAGGAGGCCTTCCGGGAAGGGAGGCGGGAGCCCCTGATCACCCTGGGCTCGGCGCCGCTTTCGGACCGGGACTTCCGGGCCGCTGTCTTCGAGCAGCTGGGGGAAGACCGGCTGGAGGCGGCCATCCTCTCGGACATCGCCGGGGAGGAGGCCCACGCGGTGCGGCTGGATGCGGAGGCCATGGAGAGCGTGCGCGGCGCCCGGCTCCATCAGAAGGTGGCGGCCGCCATATTTTTCGAGTCCTCCGGTGGCCAGGCCCGCAACGAGGCCACCCTGCCCGAGATCCCCCTGGCGGTGGGTGAACCGGGGCTGGACATCGGGCACATCGAGACGGCCCTGGAGGACCTAGTGCGGGCCTGCTACTACCTGCACCCGCGGGGGACGGCCTACTGGATCAGCCACCGACCCAACCTCAACAAGATCCTGGCCGACCGCCGGGCGACCCTCTCCGGTCCCGAGGCCGAGGAGGCCATCCGGGAGCGGGTGCGCCAGGTGATCCGGGAGGCCTTCCGGGCAGGCCCGGCGCTGGAGCGCCGCTATTTTCCCGAAAGCTCGGCCGATATCCCCGACGTCCCGGCCCTGACCCTGGTGGTCCTGGCGCCGGAGCACGGCTATGAGAACGCCCTGCGGGAGAAGACCCGCCGGCTGGTCATGGACATGATCCAGAACTGCGGGGGGCGGGGGCGGACCTACAAAAGCGGGCTCATCTTCGCCGTAGCGGAGGGCGGTGCCCAGCTTCTGGATGAGGCCAAGACCCTGCTGGCCCTGGAAAGCCTGGAGGACCCCGCCGAGCGGGAGCGGCTCAGGCTGGACGATTCCCAGTTGCAGGAGTTCAGGGAGAAGAAGCAACGAACAGGACGGAACCTGAAGGAGGGCGTGTGGCGGGCCTACCGGCGCGTGCTCCTCCTGGGGGAGGACAACGACCTCCGGGAGGTGGACCTGGGGCTTTTGCATCCGAGCGCCTCGGAATCCCTGACGAGCCTGATCCTCTCCCGCCTCAAGCAGGAGGGCCTGGTGGAAGAGGCCGTCAGCCCGGACTTTCTGGTCCGCCACTGGCCGCCCGCCCTGGAGGAGTGGAGCACCCGGGCCGTGCGGGACGCCTTCTTCGCCTCGCCCAGGTTCCCCAGGCTGCTGAACCCGGAGGTTCTCAGGGAGACCATCGCCCGGGGCGTGCGGGAAGGGAAGTTCGGGTATTTCTCGAGGGGCGGCCCTATCATTTGGAACGATCCCACGTTCACCCGGGAAAGTGTGGAGTTTGCGGAAGACGTCTTCATCACAACAAAGAAGGCTCCTCCTCCTGTTCAGGTCAGAATCGAGCCGGGGGAGGTGACACTGCGTCCGGGCGAGAGCGTCCAATTTCAGGCACTTGACCAGGATGGCCGGCCGATTGAAAGCGTGGTCTGGTCAGCCCGAGGGGGCGAAATTGACAGCAACGGGAACTTTGTGGCCGGGACTGAAGAGGGAGAGTTTGAAGTCGAAGCCCGAAGCGGCGTCTTAACGGCAAGGGCTGTAGTCCGTGTTCGGAAAGATGGACCTCCACCCCCACCCCCGCCACCTCCGCCACCTCCGCCGCGCCGTCTCTCCTGGGAGGGAGACCTTCCGCCGCAGAAGTGGACGCAATTCTACATGAAGGTGCTCACCCACTTCGCCACCGATCCCAGCCTGCGCCTGCGTGTGCGCTTTGAGGTGGCCCCGGAA